>JACDAG010000728.1 GCA_013695565.1 Bradyrhizobium sp. | reverse complement strand
ATTCCGCCATCACCGCCGACGCACGCGCTATCGGGTTGGTGAGGTAGAAATCCTCGACGGACGTCTTGAACGGGGTCTTGTCGACGCTGCCGCCCTTGCCGGCCAGCGCCTTGACGTCGTCCGCTTTGCCCGGCTCGATCTGGTCGATCCGCATCAGATGCGGCACAACCTTGAACAGCGCCTGGCGCAACGCCGCGAGCGAGTCATAAGGCAGCTTCTTGCCCAGCACGTCCGACAGCGCGCGGACGATCGCCCAATCCTCGCGCGCCTCGCCCGGCGGGAACGCGGCGCGGTTGGCGATCTGCACCCTGCCCTCGGTGTTGACGTAGAGGCCGGATTTCTCGGTATAGGCCGCACCCGGCAGGATCACGTCAGCGCGATGCGCGCCGCGGTCGCCATGGGTGCCAATATAGACGACGAAGGTCCCGTCCGGCACCTTGACGTCATCGGCCCCGAGCAGGAACAGCACGTCGAGCGTGCCGAAGGTCGCCATTTGTGCGAGGCTGAGGCTATCAGCCCCGGCCGCAAAGCCGATATCGAGCGCGCCCGCGCGCGAAGCGGTATCCTGCAACACGCCAAAGCCGTTCCAGCCGTCTTTCAGCGCACCGATATCCGCCGCGAGTTTCGCGGCAAGCGCCAGCACCGCCGCGCCGTCATGGCGGGCCAGCGAACCGGCGCCGACCAGCACGATCGGGTTCTTGGCGCCCTTGAGCACCTCGGCAAAGGAATGCTTGCCGGCCGCGAGATCGCTCAGCGAATCCGTGCCGGCGCCGAGATAGTCGTAATCATAGGTCAGGTCGGCCTTGGCGCCGATCACGCCGATTTTGAGCTTGCCTGAGCGCCAGCGCTTGCGAATCCGCGCGTTGAGCACGGCGGCTTCCTTGCGCGGGTTGGAGCCCACGATCAGCAGCGCATCGGCCTGCTCGATCCCGGCAATCGTCGGATTGAAGATGTAGGACGCGCGGCCGGCCTTGGCGTCGAAGGCGTCGCCGCCCTGCACGGCCAGATTGGCCGAGCCGCATTTCACCAACAGCTCCTTCAGCGCGAACATTTCTTCGACCGCAGCAAGGTCGCCCGCGACCGCGCCAATACGTTTGCCGTCGATGCGGCCGGCCTTGGCGGCAATGGCCGCAAACGCCTCCGGCCACGACGCGGCGCGGAGCTGACCGTTCTGACGGATATAGGGCCGGTCGAGCCGCTGGGTCCGCAGGCCGTCGACGATGTGGCGGGTCTTGTCGGAAATCCATTCCTCGTTCACGGCCTCGTTGATGCGCGGCAGAATCCGCATCACCTCGCGGCCGCGGGTGTCGACCCGGATCGCGGAACCGACGCCGTCCATCACGTCGATCGACTGGGTCTTGCCGAGTTCCCAGGGCCGCGCGGCGAACGCATACGGCTTCGAGGTCAGGGCGCCGACCGGGCAGATGTCGACGAGATTGCCCTGCAATTCTGACGTCAGCGCCGATTCCAGATAGGTCGTGATTTCCATGTCCTCGCCGCGGCCGGTCGCGCCCATTTCCGGCGCGCCGCAGACTTCGGCGGAGAAGCGGACGCAGCGCGTGCACTGGATGCAGCGGTTCATCGAGGTCTTGACCAGCGCGCCGAGGTATTTGTCCTCGACCGCGCGCTTGTTCTCGGCAAAGCGCGAGGTGTCGACGCCGTAGCCCATCGCCTGGTCCTGCAGGTCGCACTCACCGCCCTGGTCGCAGATCGGGCAATCCAGCGGATGGTTGATCAGCAGGAATTCCATCACGCCTTCGCGTGCCTTCTTCACCATCGGCGAACGCGTCGAGATTTCCGGCGGCTCGCCCTTCGGTCCCGGACGGCAGTCGCGCACGCCCCAGGCGCAGCTTGCCACCGGCTTCGGGCCGCCCTTCACTTCGACCAGGCACATCCGGCAATTGCCGGCGATCGACAGCCGCTCGTGGTAGCAGAAGCGTGGAATTTCGGCGCCGGCGGCCTCGCAGGCCTGCAGCAGCGTGTATTCCGGGGGGACATCGATCTCTTTGCCGTCGATGATGAGTTTGGTCATTGCGCTCTCAAGTCTTTCCGAGCTTGCAGTCGGGTGGTGTAACGCTCGCGGTCTTCAGCGACGCCTTGATCCATTGCTGGGTTTCGACGCCGTAGGTCGCAAGATAAGCGGGCTGCGCCTGGTTTCTCGCAGAGGAACGGCAGATGCAGTTTCAAATCGTAATCGCAGGAGGCCTGCCATTCGCGCTTGTCGGCGAAGGCGGCGATGGTCTCCTCGCAGGCGTAGAGGAAATACGAGACGAAGCTCTCATATTGCACGCGCTCGTCGCGGCTGGCGGCCTTGATCCTGTCGTAGTCGGGTCGCGAATATTTGGGATTCTTGAACGCCAGATCGGTGTGGCCCAGGAACGCCAGCCGCGCGCTGGCGGCGCGGTTGTTGGTCCGGATTTCATTGATCTGGAACAGGATCGCAACAAAGCCCAGCAGCGCCACGGCCGCCTGCGCCATTTGCGCCAACGTTCCGTATTTCTGCCAGAAGGTGCTCGGTTGCGACATCGGTTCCACGATCTCAGTGCGTTGCGCCAGATAGTTCAAGACGTTGTTCAATTCGCTCGACGCGGCTTTCGAGGCGATCCAGTCTGCGATTAACCCCGGCCAGCCCTTCTACAACCGAGGTCACGCGAATTTTGAGGTCCTGAAGATCCTCTGCCATCCGTTCCGTGCGTTGATCAATCTTGCGCAGAATCGCAAGGACGATGCTGTCGGGCTCTTTAGCCATTACCGCCCCCTACTCCGCCGCGACCATGTTCACGGGATCGCGCACGCCGATATCGTCGATGTCGGCCTTGTGCGAATATTCGTCGATACGGGCTTCGATCTCGTGACGGAAATGCGCGATCAGGCCCTGGATCGGCCACGCTGCGGCATCGCCGAGCGCGCAGATGGTGTGGCCTTCGACCTGTTTCGTCACCTCCAGCAACATGTCAATCTCGCGCTTGTGGGCGCGGCCGTCGGCCATGCGGGTCAGCACCCGCCACATCCAGCCCGTGCCCTCGCGGCACGGCGTGCACTGGCCGCAGCTCTCGTGCTTGTAGAAATAGGAGATGCGCGCGATCGCGCGGATCAGGTCGGTCGACTTGTCCATCACGATCACGGCGGCGGTGCCGAGGCCGGAACGCAGCTTGCCGAGGCTGTCGAAATCCATCGGCGTGTCGATGATTTGATCGGCCGGCACCATGCGCACCGACGAACCGCCGGGGATCACCGCCTTGAGATTGTCCCAGCCACCGCGAATGCCGCCGCAATGACGTTCGATCAGTTCGCGGAACGGAATCCCCATCGCCTCTTCGACGTTGCAGGGCCGCTCGACATGGCCGGAAATGCAAAACAGTTTTGTGCCGACATTGTTGGGCCGGCCGATCGCGGCGAACCACGCCGCGCCGCGCCGCAGGATATCGGGCGCGACCGCAATCGACTCGACATTGTTGACGGTGGTCGGGCAGCCATAGAGGCCGACATTGGCCGGGAAAGGCGGCTTCAGCCGCGGTTGGCCCTTCTTGCCTTCGAGGCTTTCCAGCAGCGCAGTTTCTTCGCCGCAGATTTAGGCGCCGGCGCCATGCGCGACATAGATGTCGAACGGCCAGCCATTGAGGTTGTCCTTGCCGACCAGCTTGGCGTCATAGGCCTGGTCGATCGCGGCCTGCAGGTGCTCACGCTCCCGGATGAATTCGCCGCGCACATAGATGTAGCAGGCATGTGCGTTCATCGCGAAGCTGGCGAGCAGGCAGCCCTCGACCAAGAGATGCGGGTCGTGCCGCATGATCTCGCGGTCCTTGCAGGTGCCGGGCTCGGATTCGTCGGCATTGACGACGAGATAGCAGGGCCGGTCGCTCTGCTTGGGCATGAACGACCATTTCAGCCCGGTCGGAAAGCCCGCCCCGCCGCGCCCGCGCAGGCCGGAGGCCTTCATCTCGTTGATGATCCAGTCGCGGCCCTTGTCGATGATCGCTTTGGTGCCGTCCCAGGCGCCGCGGCGGCGTGCACCCTCGAGGCCCCAATCGTGCTGGCCGTAGAGATTTTTGAAGATGCGATCCTTGTCGTCGAGCATGACCAAAACTTCCCGGGATCAACGTTTGGATTGGGAGTAAGCGAGCCCCGCGGCGCATCCGCCGAAGGTCAACGCCCACAACAAAGCGGAATCAAGCGAGGCGTTCAGCCCGAAGCGCTGCAGCAGAAAAATGAACGTCGCCGCGGCCCCGGCGTGCAGGACCATCAACTGCCAAGTCTTCAAGCCCTTCATCGCAGTGGCCCTCCCCGGCCCGCCCGCTCGCAAGGTGCGATCGCGCGTCATGTGGTTTCCTTCAGCGTGGTCGGTCCGCCAAACGGCGCCGAGAACTGACGGTCGATCTGCGGGCCGGGCTTGGGCGGATTGCCGGAGGCAAAGCCGTCCAGCACCTTGCCGAAGTTTTCCTTGTTCAGGTCTTCGTAGGTGTCCTTCCAGATCAGCACCATCGGCGCGTTCACGCAGGCGCCGAGGCACTCGACCTCTTCCCAGCTGAAATTGCCGTCCTTCGACAGATGGAAGGGGTCGTGATGGATGCGGCTCTGGCACACCTTGAGGATGTCCTCGGCGCCGCGCAGGCGGCACGGTGTGGTGCCGCAGACCTGGACATGGGCTTTCTTGCCGACCGGCTGCAACTGGAACATCGTGTAGAAGGTCGCGACCTCGAGCACGCGGATATAGGGCATGTCGAGCAGGTCGGCGACCGCGCGGATCGCAACTTCGGAAACCCAGCCCTCATGCTGCTCCTGCACGCGCCACAGGATCGCGATCACCGCCGACGCCTGGCGGCCGGGCGGATATTTTTCGATCTGCTTTTTCGCCCAGGCGAGGTTCTCCTCGGAGAACGTAAAGCTCGCGGGCTGCAGTTCCTTGGGTGCGAGGCGGCGGACGGACATCGTTCAGTCTCTCATTGCGCGCGGCGCGCGGCGTTCGCATTGAGCGCATTGATCCGGTCGAGCCAGAATGCGCTTGCGGTGCCGAACACGTTGTAGCCGACGTGGGTTGAAACCTTGATGCGATCGAGGATCGAAAGGTCGGTCACGGTTTCAAGGCGATTGCTGCGCGGATCGTAGACGATCAGCTTCAGCGGGGTCTGCTCGAGGATGTAGCGCGACACGGTGTGCAAGGGGTCGTTGCCGTGCTCCTCGCACAGGATCACGCTGTCGCCCTGCAGCAGCCGCGTGCCGCCCTTCATGGCCTCGATCTCGACGCCTTCGACGTCGAGCTTGATCAGGAACTTGCCGCCGGCCGCGACCTTGCCGTCGTCGATCAGATTGTCGAGCGCGATAACAGGCACTTCCTCGCCATCGCTCTGGTCGCCGGCGATGCTGAAGGCTTCATGCTTGGTGCCGGACAGCCGCGCAGTGCCGCGCGCCGCACCGATGGCGCACTTCATCGCTTCAAACCGGTTGCCGTTGATTTTGGCGTTATTGGCAAGCTTCGGAAAATTCTGGCCCGACGGCTCGATCGCGATCGCCTTGTGCGAGCCGAACGGCTTGCTCGATACCAACACCGACCAGTAGCCGTAATTGGCGCCGCAATCGAGCAAGGTGTAGTCGACGTCGGCGGAATCCTGGAACAGCAGTTCGAGTTCGTTCTCATAGGCGAAGGAGCGGTTGAGCAGCTTGCTCCAGTAGCCATCGCCATAAGGAAACGCGAACGTCGCATCCGAATTGAGCCTGATGTCGATATCGCGCTCGGGCAGCGTCTTGCGCAACAGATTGGCGCACATGTTGTAGCCGCGATGCGAGAAGTTCGACGATATTTTCGATCCCAAGGTCAGCGCAACCGCAGCCAGACGCTCCCACAGGTTCGCGCCTTCAAGCGCGCCCGAAGCCCGGTCAAACTGGATGGGCGGCTGCGCCATCACCGATCGACCTCTCCAAACACGATGTCGAGCGAGCCGAGGATGGCCGAGACGTCGGCCAACAGATGGCCCTTGCAGATGTGGTCCATCGCCTGCAGATGGGCAAAGCCCGGCGCGCGGATCTTGCACTTGTAAGGCTTGTTCGAGCCGTCGGCGACCAGATAGACGCCGAACTCGCCCTTCGGCGCCTCGACCGCGGCATAGACTTCGCCTGCCGGCACGCGGACGCCCTCGGTGTAGAGCTTGAAGTGATGGATCAGCGCTTCCATCGAACGCTTCATCTCGTCGCGGCGCGGCGGCGCGATCTTGTTGTCGTCGACGACGACGGGCCCCTGCCCCTCCGGCGCTCGCAGCTTGGCGATGCACTGCTTCATGATGCGCACCGACTGGCGCATCTCTTCCATGCGGATGCAGTAGCGGTCGTAGCAGTCGCCGTTCTTGCCGATCGGAATGTCGAAATCCATCTCGGCGTAGCATTCGTAAGGCTGCGACTTGCGCAGATCCCAGGCTGCCCCCGAGCCGCGCACCATCACGCCCGAGAAACCCCATTCCCAGGCTTCCTTCAGCGACACCACGCCGATATCGACATTGCGCTGCTTGAAGATGCGGTTGCCGGTGAGCAGCGTTTCGAGATCGGCGACGACCCCGAGGAACGGATCGCACCAGGCGTCGATGTCATCGACCAGCTTCGGTGGCAGGTCCTGATGCACGCCGCCGAGGCGGAAATATGCCGCATGCATGCGCGAGCCGGAAGCGCGCTCGTAGAACACCATCAGCTTTTCGCGCTCTTCAAAGCCCCACAGCGGCGGGGTCAGCGCGCCGACGTCCATCGCCTGCGTAGTGACGTTGAGCAGATGCGACAGGATGCGGCCGATCTCGCAATAGAGCACGCGGATCAGTTGGCCGCGGCGCGGCACCGATATGCCGAGCAGCTTTTCCGCCGCGAGGCAGAACGCGTGCTCCTGGTTCATCGGCGCGACGTAATCGAGCCGGTCGAAATACGGGATCGCCTGCAAGTAAGTCTTTTGCTCGATCAGCTTTTCGGTGCCGCGATGAAGCAATCCAATATGCGGATCGACGCGCGCGACGACTTCGCCGTCCAATTCAAGGACGAGACGCAGCACACCATGGGCCGCCGGATGCTGCGGTCCGAAATTGATGGTGAAGTTACGAAGATTCTGTTCGTTCATTGAAGGGCGCTCCGCGCCATGGCGAATGGCGAATAGCGAATAGCGAATGGCATCATTTCGCGGACTTGTCCTGAAGCGACCGTATCAAAGCGCGAAGCATTTTGCCCAAGCTCTCGCACTGTGAGAGAATGGGTTGAGAATCCGGCCCGGCCAGTATGCCGACTCGCTCCGCCAAAATCACATGCGTCTCCAGTTCTTTTAAAGAGCCTTGTGAGATACGCAGAAACTGCACGAAGTTGCCGGTGTTTTCTCGTCCATGACCTTCCGCGATGTTGGCTGGAATCGAGCTCGCCGAGCGTCGAATCTGCGACGTCAATCCGAAGAGTTCGTCGCGCGGAAATTGGCGCGTCAATCGATAGCAAGACTCCGCCAAGGTCATAGCGTCCTGCCATACTCTCAGGTCCCGATACGAATTGATCGATGGGTCGGTCAAACGTCATCCCTATTCGCCACTCGCCATTCGCTACTCGCCACTTCTCTTCTCATCGCCGGGCAGCGGATAATCAGCGCCTTCCCATGGCGAGAGGAAATCGAAATTGCGGAATTCCTGGTTGAGACGGACGGGTTCGTACAGCACCCGCTTCTCCTGGTCGTCGTAGCGCACCTCGACGAAGCCGGTGAGCGGGAAATCCTTGCGCAGCGGATGGCCTTCGAAGCCGTAATCGGTCAGCAGCCGCCGCATGTCGGGATGGCCGGTAAAGATCACGCCATAGAGGTCGTAGCATTCGCGCTCGAACCAGTCGGCGCCGGGAAACTCTGATATGATCGAGGGCACCTGCGTGGTCTCGTCGGCTTCGGCGCGCACGCGGACGCGCTCGTTCAGCGTCGGGGACAGGAAGTGGTAGATCACGTCGAAGCGCTTTTCGCGGCCGGGATAGTCCACCGCCGTGACGTCGATGATGCTGACGAAACGGCAGGACGGATCGTCGCGCAGGAATTTGACGACCTCGACGATCTTTTCGGACTTCACCGCGACCGTGAGCTGATTGAACGCGACCGAATGTTCAAGCGCTGCGCCGGGAAGCGCGCTAACAATCGTCTGCCCCAAGGCGTCGAGCTTGCCGTCATCCATTACCTGAAACCTTAGCGTTCGATGGTGCCGATGCGCCGGATCTTCTTCTGCAGCAGCAGCACGCCGTAGAGCAGCGCTTCCGCCGTCGGCGGGCAGCCGGGCACGTAGATGTCGATCGGCACGATCCGGTCGCAGCCGCGCACGACCGAGTAGTAATAGTGATAGTAGCCGCCGCCATTGGCGCACGACCCCATCGAAATCACATAGCGCGGCTCCGGCATCTGGTCGTAGACCTTGCGCAAGGCCGGCGCCATCTTGTTGGTCAGCGTGCCCGCCACGATCATGACGTCGGACTGCCGCGGCGAGGCGCGCGGCGCAAAGCCGAAGCGCTCGACATCGTAACGCGGCATTGACACCTGCATCATCTCGACCGCGCAACACGCCAAACCAAACGTCATCCACATCAGGGAACCGGTGCGGGCCCAGGTGATGAGGTCGTCGGTCGCGGCGACGAAGAAGCCCTTGTCCGAAAGCTCGTGGTTGACCTCGAGAAAGTACGGGTCATTGGCGCCGACAGGTCTGCCGGTGGAGGGATCGAGAATGCCGGTCGCGGCCGGTGCGATCACCGGCGAAGACCCGTGCGAGACGGCGGTGGGGCTCAATCCCATTCGAGCGCGCCTTTCTTCCATTCGTAGGCAAAACCAACCGTGAGGACGGCGAGGAACACCATCATCGACCAGAAACCGGTGGCGCCGAGCTTGCCGAAGGCGACTGCCCACGGGAACAGGAACGCCACTTCGAGGTCGAAGATGATGAAAAGGATGGCCACCAGATAGAAGCGGACGTCGAACTTCATCCGGGCGTCGTCGAAAGCGTTGAATCCGCATTCATAGGCGGAGAGCTTTTCGGGATCCGGCTGCTGGAACGCGACGAGGAACGGGGCAATCAGCAGTGCCAGACCGATCAGGCTTGCCACCCCGATAAACACCACAAGTGGAAGGTAATTTTGCAGGATGCCGTTCATCGGCGGGACCTTTTCCTGCGGTTTCGGACAGCCGCAGATTCGCTGATTGGAATTATTCTTGAGGCTTAGCGCAGCGCAACAGAGGGCGCAAGACAAGCTGTCTTGACGGTTTTGCGCCCCTCTCCTGCACCCTGATGACCCGAAAAAGTGGTGCGCTCAGGCCTCGTTCAACCAACGCGATGAAGGCCGTTCGGTGCCTGGAATTCGCCTCGGCCGGTCAGCTCAAATCCTTCTCGGCGGCGAGCATGCCGGCGGCGGTTTCGGTCAGGGCGTCGATCTGGGCGAGGAACAGTTTCAGCTCGTCCTGGCCGAGCTGTTCCAGCAGGCGCCGGTTGCGTTCCTGCGCGCCCGCCACAATCGCATCATGGGCGGCGAGCCCGCTCCGGGTCAGGCAAACCAGCACTTCCCGGTTGTCC
>JACDAG010000584.1 GCA_013695565.1 Bradyrhizobium sp. | reverse complement strand
GCCGCGACGCGTCGCGGGTCCAGAGCGAGCGCGCCAATGCAAAGCCTGCCGCGGTGAACAACGCGAGATAGGCCGGCAGGCCGAGCACCGCGAAAGGCATCAGCCAGGCAAAGGTCGGTGCATCGACCAGGAAGGCGTAGCCGATCCAGTAAAGGCCGACCACGAAATAGCCGAGCCCGAACCAGAAGCCCGACATCGCCGCTGCCGGCACCCCGCGCCAGCGTCCGGCCCCCGCGCCGTCGATCAGCCAGATCGCGATCGGAAACGTCACGAACAGCACCGGCCAGGCATTGAACGGCGCCATCGCCAGCGCAGACAGCGCGCCCGCTACCAGCGCGATCGCCGCCCGCTTCCATCCCCAGGCGAGGATGATCGCCAGGCCGGCCGTGCGGAGTTTGTTGGCGGCGTTCACTGCGGGCCGGCTCCATCGCTGGACGATGGCGGCGAATTGTCATTGGCCTGCGGCGCGTTGGGATCAGGTGCTGCTTCGCGGCGGCGCTGGGTGCGGGGCGCGGGGCGTTCCTTGCGGACGGCAATGCGCAGCCGCTTGACCCGCCGCGGATCGGCGTCGAGCACTTCGATCTCGTAATTGCCGGGCCCTGAAATGACTTCGCCACGCACCGGCAGGCGGCCGACCTGGGCGACGAGATAGCCGCCGAGGGTTGCGACCTCATCGCTGGCTTCGCCGGTGATGAAATCCTCGCCGATCACCGAGCGGGCGTCCTCGAGGCTCGCGCGGGCGTCGGCGATGAATGAGTTGTCTGCCTGCCGCACGATCGCGGGCGGCTCGTCGCTGTCATGCTCGTCGTCGATTTCGCCGACGATCTGTTCGACGATGTCTTCGATCGACACCAGGCCGTCGGTACCGCCATATTCGTCGACCACCAGCGCGAGATGGATGCGCGAGGCCTGCATCTGCGCCAAGAGGTCGATCGCCCGCATCGACGGCGGCACGAAAAGCAGCTTGCGAATGATGTTGGCGTCCGCCAGCGGCATCGCCAAATCCACTGCGCGCAGATCGAGGCCCGCCGGGAACGGCTTCTTGCGCTTGGCCTTGCTGGTGTCGCCGATGCGCGCCCTCGCGGTCATGAACGCCAGCAGGTCGCGGATATGAACGATGCCTTCGGGATCGTCGAGCGTTTCGTTGTAGACGACGAGGCGCGAATGGGCCGCGCTCTCGAACAGGCTCATCAATTCGCCGAGCGCGATATCGCGCTTGACCGCGACGATGTCGGCCCGGTGCACCATCACGTCGGCAATGCGCCGCTCGTTCAGGCCGAGGATGTTGCGCAGCATGGTGCGCTCGATGGCGGAAAAGCCGACATCGTCGGGCGTGGAGGTGTCGAGCACGACCTGCAGATCGGCGCGGACCGATCCCGGCTTCCAGCCGAACAACGTGCGGATGGCTTTGGTCAGCCAGTTCTCGGCGGCCGGGCGCAGCACCTCGCCTTCCTGCACGACGGCCGGAAGGTTGCGCGTATTGCGCGGATTATCGTGGATAGGGTCGGAGTCCGGCATGTCAGTCCATCCGCTCCCGGTCCGCATACGGATCGGGAATACCGAGTTGCGCGAGGATCTCCTGTTCGAGACTCTCCATGGCCTCGGCGTCGTCGTCTTTTTCGTGATCGCAGCCGATCAGATGCAGGAACCCATGCACCGCCAGATGGCTGAGATGATGATCGAACGGCTTCTGCTCGTCGTCGGCTTCCTTGCGCGTCGTCTCATAGGCGATGGCGATATCGCCGAGCATGCGCGGCGCATCGTCGGGCGTTCCCGCCCCGGTCGGCTGCAGCGCCGGAAACGACAGCACATTGGTCGGCTTGTCGATGCCGCGCCAGTTGCTGTTCAAAGTGCGAATCCCGGCATCGTCGGTCAGCATGACCGCGAGTTCGGCGTCTCCGACATCGGCACGCGCGAATTCGGCCGCCGCGTTGATGGCGCGATGAATCACGGTCTCGGCGTCGGGCTCGGTCTGCCAGCAATCGGCGACCACGAGAACTTCGGTGATGGGGAGGACGGAAGACAATTTCGTTCCAGGGTTTTGCAGTCCAGCATTTGGGTTGCGGCCCGGGCCCGCCTGCTGCGGGCCCGAAGCCGAAGATCTGGCACTCAAGATTTGCCGGTTGCCGGCTTTTGCGGCAATCCCTCATAGGCGGCGACGATCCGCGCCACCAGTTCGTGGCGGATGACGTCCTCGGCAGTGAATTTCACCTGCGCGATACCCTCGACGCCGTCGAGCAGCTTGACGGCTTCCGCGAGTCCCGACGCCTGACCGTTTGGCAGGTCGACCTGGGTGGGATCGCCGGTGATGATCATGCGGCTGTTCTCGCCAAGCCGGGTCAGGAACATCTTCATCTGCATCGACGTGGTGTTTTGCGCCTCGTCGAGGATGATGACGGCATTGGTCAGGGTGCGGCCGCGCATGAAGGCGAGCGGTGCGATCTCGATCTCGCCGCCCTGCAGCGCGCGTTCGACCACGCGCGCATCCATCAGGTCATACAGCGCGTCGTAGATCGGCCGCAGATAGGGATCGACCTTTTCGCGGAGGTCGCCGGGCAGGAAGCCGAGCCGTTCGCCGGCTTCGACCGCGGGTCGCGACAGGATGATGCGGTCGACTTCCTTGCGCTCGAACAATTGTGCCGCATGCGCCACCGCAAGCCAGGTCTTGCCGGTGCCGGCGGGGCCGACGCCGAACACCATCTCGCTGCGCTTCAACGCACGGATGTAGGAATCCTGCGCGGCGGTGCGCGCCCGCACCGGGCGCTTGCGCAGATTGATGGTCTCGAACGCGTTCTTGGCGGCCTTGGCGTCGAATTCGAACAGCGAGCCCTGCGCGATCACGGCGCGGATTGCGCCTTCGACATCGCCCTGCGCCATTTCGTGGCCCTGCAGCGCCTGGGCATAGAGCGTCTCCAGCACGCGTCGCGCGGCGTCGCAGCCGTCGCGCGATCCGGCGATGGTGATGTGATTGCCTCTGGAATCCACGACGACGCCGAGCCGGCGTTCGATCAGCGCGAGGTTCTGCCCGTAAGGACCGACCAGCGCGGAAGCAGCACGGTTGTCATCGAGGTCGATGACGACTTGGGTTTCGGGCGGAATTTGCATGTCGCGGTCAAATTTGCGGCTGGGAGCCAATGAAGGTGAATCCGATGCGCTTTTGGGCAAGGGTTCAGGCTCCCGCGTTCACTTGAGAAGAATCGGTCATTGGTAAAATCGTTGATGATGCAGGCGGCGCAGCGGGCGAAGCGAGTTCGCCCAGCAGGCTGTAGCGCTCCAGGCTCTCGATGGTGACCGGCAGCACCGTTCCGATGATATCAGCTGATGCCATCACATGTGCGGGCTGCAGATAGGCGGTACGGCCGACGATCTGGCCGGGATTGCGGGCCGCGCGTTCGAACAGCACATCGACGGTGGTCCCAATCATGGCCTTGTTGAAGGCCGATTGCTGGCTGTCGATCAATTCCTGGAGCCGCACCAATCGCTCGTCCATCTCTGCCGCTGACACCGTCTCCCGCATGTCCGCCGCCGGCGTGCCTGGCCGCGGCGAATATTTGAACGAATAAGCCCCAGCGTATCCGATTTGCATGACAAGCGCGAGGGTTGCGGCAAATTCTCCCTCGGTTTCGCCGGGGAAGCCGACGATGAAATCCGAAGAAAATGCAATATCTTGGCGGACTTCGCGAAATCGGTCGATGACGCGGCGGTAATCATCCGCGGTATGCTTCCGGTTCATGGCAGCCAGAATGCGGTCGGAGCCGGATTGCACCGGCAGATGCACGAACGGCATCAGTTCGGGCAGGTTGCGATGGGCTTCGATCAGCGAATCGTCGACGTCGCGGGGATGGCTGGTCGAGTAGCGCAGCCGCACGATGCCGGGAATTTCGGCCAAACGATTCAAGAGCCTGCCGAGCGGCCAGATCCGGCCGTCCGGACCCTCGCCGTGATAGGCGTTGACGTTCTGCCCGATCAGCGTGATCTCGCGCACGCCATTGTCGGCGAGCCGCATCACGTCGTCGATGATCTTGGCCGCCGGGCGCGAGACTTCGGCGCCGCGCGTATAGGGCACCACGCAGAAGGTGCAGAATTTGTCGCAGCCTTCCTGCACCGTCACGAACGACGAGATGCCGCGCGCGCGGATCGCCGCGGGCTTTGGTGGCGGCAAAAACCCGAACTTGTCCTCGACCGGGAATTCGGTCTCCAGCGCGCGGCCATGGCTCTTGGCGCGGGCGAGCAGCTGCGGCAGATGATGATAGCTCTGCGGACCGACCACGACGTCGACCGTCGGTGCGCGGCGGATGATCTCCTCGCCTTCGGCCTGCGCGACGCAGCCGGCGACGACGATGTTCATCTTGCGGCCGTCGCGCGCGGCTTCATCCTTGGCGACGCGCAAGCGTCCAAGCTCGGAGTAGACTTTTTCGGAGGCCTTTTCGCGGATGTGGCAGGTGTTGAGGATCACCAGATCCGCACCCTCGGCGCTATCGGTCTCGACAAAGCCTTCGCCCGCCAGCGTGTCCACCATGCGTTGCGCATCGTAGACGTTCATCTGGCAGCCATATGATTTGATATGCAGCTTGCGCGGCGGCTTCATGGAACCTGAATGCGGGGTTGTTTGGCGCCCATGCGGCGCCCGGTCCGGGTCAATTATAGCCTAAATGGCCGAAAATCCAGCGGTTTAGCCCCGTCATTCCGGGGCGATGCGCCAGCATCGAACCTCAGGGGCGCAATCGCGCCTCGGGGAATCTCAAGATTCCCCGATATGCAAGCGCATATCTGAGGTCTGGTCCTTCGGACCATCCCGGAATGACGGTGTTAAACGCCTAATCGGCCCCAATTCGCGCAATTAATTCAGGCAATTGCCGCATATCGTCGAAAGTGACCGTGGCGCCGGCGGCGCGCAGCGTATCGGCGGTGTCCGGACGGCAATGGGTGCCGCCGTGAAAGCCGAACACCATCATGCCGGCGGCCAGGCCCCCGGTGACGCCGGCCACGCTATCCTCGATCACGAGGCACCGCGCCGGCGGGACATTCATCTGTTCGGCCGCGAACAGGAATAGGTCGGGCGCGGGCTTGCCGAATTTCACCTGCGATCCCGAATAAATATTCGGGGCAAAGCGGTCGTACAGCTTCACCCGCGTCAGGGAGGTGAAAATCTTTTCGTGGACGGCACTGGAGGCGACGCATTTGCGCGTGTCGATGATGTCGAGCGTTTCGTGAAGATGCGGGATCGCTTCGACCGCATCCGCGAGTGCTGCAAACAGCGTGGTTTGCCGTTCCAGCTCGTACGCTTCGGCCAGCGGCCGGCCGAGTTCCCGCTCGACCTCTGTGGTTGCATCGAGCGAGGTGCGTCCGAGAAATCGCTGACGCACCTGCTCGGCGGTGATCGGGTAACCGTGACGCGTCAATATCTCGGCGTGAACGCGGCACGAGATCACCTCGCTGTCGACCAGCACGCCGTCGCAGTCGAAAATGATGAGATCGAAATTCGCGTTCAAGGTTTGCACGCGGCTTTACGACTTATCTTCGTCCAGCGGCACGCAATATAATTCGAGCCGATGATCGACCAGCTTGTAGCCGAGCTTGCGGGCGATTTCGGCCTGCAGCTTCTCGATCTCTTCCGAGGTGAATTCGATCACCTTGCCGTCGCGCAGATTGATCAGGTGATCGTGATGGCTGTCGGGCATCTGCTCGTAACGCGCCCGGCCTTCGCGAAAATCATGCCGCTCGATGATCCCGGCGTCTTCGAACAGTTTGACGGTGCGGTACACGGTCGAGATCGAGATTTTGTCGTCGACCTCGACGCAGCGCCGGTAAAGTTCCTCGACGTCGGGATGGTCCACCGAGTCAGCCAATACCCGCGCGATGACGCGGCGCTGCTCGGTCATGCGCATGCCGGTGGCGGCGCAGCGTGCCTCGATACCGGTATTCTTGTGCGCAGGCGGGGACTTCAGTACGGGCATGATCTCGGGCCTTGGAGACAGGGCGGGGTGTGTTTTGCCACCGCCCGCAGTTTACGACAACTCACGCCGCATCAGAAGTGCATTCAATTGCTCCCCGCCGGGCTGCTGATAATAGCGCTCGCGGCGTCCAATGACGGCGAAACCGGCCCATTCATACAGTCGTCGCGCCGGCTGGTTATTTTCTTCCACTTCCAGAAATATCGAACGCACGCCGCGGCCGGCAAGGTGGCCAAGATGGGTCAGCAGCAGATTGCGCGACAGGCCGCGGCCGCGCTGGCCGGCATCGATCGCGATCGACAATATTTCGGCTTCGTCCGCGGCCATGCGCGAGACCGCGAACCCGATCACCTTGCGCCCGAGCCTTAGCCGGTGCACCAGGGTGTTGCGCTCGGTCAGCATCGTCTCGAACTCGCCTTCGCCCCAGCCGCGGTGAAACGAGGCGCCATGCAATTGTGCCAGCCGCGCGGCGTCGCGTTGGGCGGCGGGTTCGACGATCGCAGCGGTGCTGCCGCGCCACCATTCGGAAAGTCCTGAAAGCAAGGCCATCATGACGCCGGCTGCGACGCCTGCGGCAACAGATCCTTGGGCGGCTTGGCATCGGGTGCGCGCAGATAATAGGGGCTGGCGGGCGACATCTCCGGACTGACGGCGGCGCCGAGCCACGCCACCCAGCTGATGTCGGGCGCCGGCTGCATGTCGACCCTGGACGGCGGCGGCGCATCTGAGGGCCAGCGGTCGGCGAGAATTCTGGCGGCATTGCCGACCAGATGCGGCGCGCCGAAGCGCGACGCTTCCAGCGCCTCCGATATCGGTGCCACCTTGGGCTTGATCAGCGAGCCTCCGTCGCCGCTCACGACCTGGAAATACACATGGTCGTGGCGCGCATCGATCGCCGAAATAATCGGGTGTTGGCTGTTTTCGCCGACGAAGGGTGCGGCGTAGGCGGTCAGCGTCGTCAACCCCACGACCGGTTTTCCGGCCGCCAGCGCAATGCCGCGCGCGGCCGAGAGGCCGACGCGCAAGCCGGTAAAGCTGCCGGGACCGGTGGTCACCGCGAT
>JACDAG010000583.1 GCA_013695565.1 Bradyrhizobium sp. | reverse complement strand
TTGTCGGCGTCGTAGGGAATATCTTTCATCAGGACGCGGTTCATGATCATCGTCGTCGAGATCGTGAACATCAGCGTGTAACCGTCGGGCGCGGAGCGCTTGGCTTCGACGGCGGCCACCGATCCGGAGGCACCGGCCTTGTTTTCCACCACCACATTCTGGCCGGTGATCGAGCGGATATATTCGCCGTAGGTGCGCGCAAACAGATCGGTCTGCCCACCGGCGGGATAGCCGGCGACGATCCTGATCTGTTTGGTCGGCCAGTCGGCCTGCGCATGGGCCGAAGAGCCGAGCAGCGGGATCGCCGAGGCCGCCGCCGCGCTGCCGATAAAATGACGTCGTGAAATGGCGCTCATCGTGTCCCTCCGGCCTGTTATATTTTTTTCAGGATAGAGGCGGGCGGCGGCGTGGGCGAGGTACATATGGACGCATCTCGCGCGCATCTGTCCGTCCTGCGGAATTCAGGTGACCCCATCGTTTTCCGGGCGACGGCCCGATCACCTCTGACACATGGCCTTGACCATCATGCCGCGCTGTCGCACATGGCTCCCATGATCATCGCCATCGACGGACCGGCCGCCTCCGGTAAAGGCACGCTCGGCAAGCGGCTCGCGCAGCATTACGGCTATCGCCATCTCGATACCGGCGTGATTTATCGCGCGGTCGCCAAGCTGCTGCTCGACCAGGGGTTCGAGCTCACCGATGAGGCCCGCGCGGTCGCTGCCGCGATGGCGCTCAATCCGGAAAACTTCGCAGATCCCGAACTGAAGTCGCAGCGGATCGGCGATGCTGCCTCGGTGGTTTCGGCCATTCCCACCGTGCGCGAGGCGCTGGTCAGCTTTCAGCGCCAGTTCGCGGCGGATCCGCCGGGCGCTGTGCTTGACGGACGCGACATCGGCACCGTGATTTGCCCGAATGCCGAGGTGAAGATTTTCGTCGTCGCCGATCCGCAGGTGCGGGCCCATCGGCGGACGCTGGAGGCGCTTTCGCGGGGCGAAGCAGCGGATGAGGCGCTGGTGCTGGCGGATATCCTCAAGCGCGACGAGCGGGACCGCAATCGCGCCGCAGCGCCCCTGAAGGCGGCCGATGACGCGCATATCCTCGATAATTCCAAGCTCGATATCGAAGGCGGCGTCCGCGCCGCGATCGCGATCGTCGAGGCGGTGCGCGCCGGGCGGTGAAGTTCCCGGTCAGTTCTTCGAGCGCTCGCGGTCGAACGGCAATTGCTGTTCGGCCATCAAGACCGGCTTCGACTTGGCGGCGGCAATCGCCTTGTCGGTCGCAAAAGCACCCGGCTTGCCGGCAACGGCGGCAGCGAGCGTAAAGGCGGCGATGGCAGTCACAGCGATCAGGCTTTTCATGGTTGGCAGTCCTCCTGTTTTGACCGCGCGACCGTGTGGGGGCGACGCTTAAGGCCGGGTTCCATCGCGCCTGACGCTGCGGCCCTTTTGCGTCATGCGGTGAACAAGGCGTTGAAAATGCGGGCCTATGGTTAGCGTCCGTCAGCCTTAACGGCCCCGCCAATCGGGCATTTCCGCTTGCTGAAAATGCCCCTTGGGGCTATATCCCCGGCCATCCGGGCCGCCATCGATGAGATCAGGGCTGTCCGAGCGGGCCGGCAGGCGGTTTAAACCCCTGCCGTCATTGGAGGAAAGCCCGCTCCAGGTCTTGAAGTCGATATTTCAGGCTCCGGATAAATCAACGTATCGAACGTGCAGGCATGCTGCCGGCCCGCTTTTGCGATTTCCCCGCAAAATGCGGTCGTTAGGGTTTGCGGACCCCTGACACTTCACGCGCGATACGCCCCTTAACCCGAATGGCCGGCGACACCCGCATCTGGAGAACAAATGACTTCGACTGCTGCTTCTTATAATCCTTCCCGCGACGATTTCGCTGCGATGCTGGATGAGTCCTTTGCCGGCGGCAATTTGCAGGAAAGCTCCGTCATCAAGGGCACCGTTGTCGCGATCGAGAAGGACATGGCCGTCATCGACGTCGGCCTGAAGACCGAAGGCCGCGTGGCGCTGCGTGAATTCGCAGGGCCCGGCCGCGAAAGCGAACTCAAGGTCGGCGACATTGTCGAGGTGTTCCTCGACCGGATCGAGAATGCACTCGGCGAAGCCGTGCTGTCGCGCGACAAGGCGCGCCGCGAGGAAAGCTGGGGCAAGCTCGAGAAGGCCTTCAACAACAACGAGAAGGTCCACGGCGTCATCTTCAACCAGGTCAAGGGCGGCTTCA
>JACDAG010000665.1 GCA_013695565.1 Bradyrhizobium sp. | reverse complement strand
GTCAACGACGAGCCGCGAATGTGACGCGGCGCGATCGGGATCGACGGCCGTCAGTGTCACATGCCCGATCATCAATTGCGCCCTGGAGCCGGCCAGCACGTCCCGGAACGGTCGCCAGTCCGATGCTTCGAGCTCCGCCAGCGGCGTGTCCAGACCGGCGCTGAAATGGTGGGTATCGGAACGAACCCTACCCAGTCCCGGAAAGTGCTTTACGGTTGCGCCGACGCCGGATGCCTCAAGTCCCCGGACATATGATTTGGCGATATCGGCCACGACGGCCGGATCATCGGAAATCGCGCGATATCCGATCAGCGTATTGAAATCGAAGCGGTTGCGCCCCGCTTCAGGCCTCAGATCCAGCACCGGCGCCAAATTGAGGTTGACGCCAAGCGCCGCGAGTTCCTGCCCGTGACCCCGACCGAACGCCTCGGCTTTCTCTCCACGGACATCCGGCGGAAGGCTCGCCAGGGTCGATAACGCAGGCAATTTGGTCAAGGGTGGCGACAGGTGCGAGACGATGCCTCCTTCCTGATCGGCGGCGACAATCAATGGCGGCAGGCCGGCGGCCCGCCGTTTTTCCTGAAGCGCCGCGATCTCGGACTTCAGCGTCTCCACCGTTCCCCGGACATTGTGCCTGGTAATGTAGATGCCGGCGATCAGACCTCTTTCAGCCAGCGCATCCACTTCGGGGAATGACGAATACCCCACCATGAAATGCTGCCCGAGGCCGTGCGCCTGCGCGACGTTGGTCTGCAGAACATCTCGCTTGCGCCATTCAAATGACACTTGCGCGCACAGCATCGCCAGCGACGGCAGGCACCACAGCAGCACCAGAAACTTGCCCGCGATCCCTCTCCTGCGCCAATGGCCACGCCGGATCAGCATAATGAGAACGGCAATACTGACTGCGGCGAGAACGATGTTTCCCGTACCACGCAGCACGATCAGATAGGGATCGTTCTTGTTGGCCGCGGCAAAAACGAACGCCAGACCCGCGAACCAGACCAGGCCGACGCCGAACCGTTTGATGATGTGCATGGGGAACGATGCTGCATGCGTGTGACGAGCGAGACATTCGCCGTATCAAACTTGTCATTGCCGCGCGAGCGCATAAGCGCGGCTGCACAGAAACTGCATAAAAATCCTGAACTCGTGCAGATCGCCTTCCCGGCATTTGCACAATTGCTTGCGCATAGTCCGTCCAGCAAACCGGTAATGATTCCTCGAATGCCTATTCCCTCGCGTTTAGCCAACGACGGTTGGTGGCTCAATGAGCTCCCCTCAGCGGCGCTGGTTTGCAATTTCCCCCTCCAGACAGGCAGCGCCAACATGGCTGAACTCTCGACGCCGTCCAACGCCGGCTCGCTTCAGAACGATACCTTTGCGGTCAAGCCAGCGATGGTTCTCGCCCTCGCGGCGCTGGCCGACTGGCTGTTCTACAGCCATCGGATTGGAATATCCGCCGTCGTCTTTGCCATTGCGTTGACCGGCGGCGCGTTGCTCGCCAATTTCGCAAGGCTGAACAAAACGCAGGTTCTGCTGGCAGGCGTCCTTACACTCGTCGCCCTCGTACCTGCGATCGAAGAATTCAATGCCGCTTCATTGTTCTTCATCGTCCTGGCGATCGGCATTGGCCTCTCGCTGACGACAGGACCAAAACTGGCCGGCGTCGGCGAACAGGCCGCCGCACTCTGCGATCTCTATCTGATCGGCCCATTCAGATTGCTCCGGGACGCCATCGGCGCGTTCAATCTCCCGGCACTGATGGCCGGTTTCACCATTTGGTTCATTCCGGTGGTCCTCACCTGCATCTTCACGTTGTTGTTCGTATCGGCCAATCCGCTGCTCGAGAAGTGGATCAGCCTGATGAACCCCGGCAGCGCCACCACCTATGTCAACCTCGGACGGGTGCTGTTTTGGGTGGGCGCTCTGTCGATCGTCTGGCCATTTATCCATGTCCGTTGGCGCCGCAAGCCCGAAGCGACGATCGACTTGGCCGTGGCGGAAACTGAGAACCATGAAGAGCAGGACCAGACCATCGACTTCCTCGGTGTCGCGGCGATCCTGCGTTCGCTGATCCTGTTCAATTTGCTGTTTGCGATTCAAACCGCCCTGGACGTGCTCTTTCTCTGGGGCAACGCAACGCTGCCGGCCGACATCAGCTATGCCGCCTATGCGCACCGGGGCGCCTACCCCCTGATCCTCACCGCATTGCTAGCTGCGGGATTCGTTCTCGTCGCCATGAGACCCGGTGGTCCCGCCGAGCAGTCCAAGGTGATCCGGCCACTGGTCTATCTGTGGGTTGCGCAGAATGTGCTGCTGGTCGCGTCGTCGATCCTGCGGCTCGATCTCTATGTGCAGATCTATTTGCTGACCTGGTGGCGGATCGCGGCGTTCATATGGATGCTGCTCGTAGCGTTCGGCCTGCTCCTCATCGTCACCCGCATCTGGCTGAAACCGTTCGAACGAATGGCTGATCCGTGCGAACCTCATGACTTTGACCACGACGCTCTACGTCTGTTCCCTGGTCGATTTCACCGCCATTATCGCCGACTACAATGTCGATCATAGCCGCGAGGTCTCAGGCAGGGGTGTCGCGGTCGACATCAACTATCTGCTTCGGCTCGGTCCCCAGGCCTTGCCGGCCATCGACAGGGCGATTGCGCTCCGCGGATCCGATCCAAACCTTGTATCCCGCCGCGATTGCCTTGTAGAACGGCATCGTGGTGACCTGGCTTCCTGGCGCGCCTGGGGTTTTCGGAGCTGGCGGCTGCAGCGCAGGCTGGATGCCCAACAGAAGCGTTCCACGGTAAGCTAATGATGACTTTGATCCGGAGAACCGCGTGACGCACCGTATCCTCATCGTCGATGACGACCTGCACATTCGCGAGGTCATCCGGGTCTCGCTCAGGAAGGCCGGGATGACCGTGGTCGAGGCCCGCGACGGCAAGGAAGCATTGACCCGCTTCGCCGCCGACCGGCCGGACCTCATCATTCTCGATATCGGCATGCCGGAATTCGACGGCCTGGACGTCTGCCGCGAGGTCCGGAAATCCTCCGACGTTCCGATCCTGTTTCTCTCGGCGCGAGACGAGGAGATCGACCGGGTGCTTGGCCTCGAGATCGGTGGCGACGATTACGTCACTAAGCCGTTCAGCCCGCGCGAACTGGTTGCACGGGTCAATGTCATTCTGCGCCGTACGACCGTGCGTACACTGGATGCAAGGACAAATGCAGCACTTTCCCAGGGCGGACTGTCCGTCGATCCGGAGCAACATGTAGCTGAATTCGCCGGCACACCGCTTCGTCTCACGGCGATCGAATTCGGAATCCTCAGGGCATTTCTGACCCGGCCGACCGTGGTTTTCAGCCGCGACCAGATCATGAGTGCCGCCTATCAGCTCAATATCCAGGTGTCGGATCGCACCATCGACAGCCACATCCGCAATATCCGCGCCAAGCTCGCCGCTGTGAATTGTGACAATGTCATCGAAACCATTCACGGGGTCGGCTTCAAGCTCGGACGATGCGAGCCGCAGGCATGACACCACGGACCGGCGAGAAGTGGCGACCATCGGTTGGATTGATCATTTTCACCGCGCTGGCCGCCGTGGCGGCACTGCCTCTGGTCGGGTTGTTCTTCTTCCGGCTTTATGACAACCAGCTGATCCACCAGACCCAGGCCGAGTTGATC
>JACDAG010000652.1 GCA_013695565.1 Bradyrhizobium sp. | reverse complement strand
CACCTCAGGATGACGGAGAGACGATGGTGAACGACAAACGAAAAGCCCCGCCCGAGGGGAAACCGGGCGGGGCTTTCTTGTCCGGTCGGCTCTCGCGCACATCCGCTTGCGCGGCGCCCGGACCAATCGTTCAAGGGGGCGGGACTAGTCGACCACCTGAACGATGCGACGCGAACGCGGTTCGACCAATACCGTCTGGCCGTTTACCACGGTGTAGCGATAGGGCGTCGCCGCATAAGTCTGCGGCACGTCGTAATAGGTGATGCCGGCTTCCGGCAGCACGCCGCCGACGATCACGCGATCCGGAATGGTGAATGTCGGCACGCGCTCGCGCACCACATATTCACGGAAGGCCGGCCGCTGTTCGACGGTGATGCCGTCACTGTCGCCCAGGACGACGCCACCACCGCGAACGACACCGACGGTATCGCTTTGCGCCTGTGCCGCGACCGGTGCAGCGATCACGCCGGCGATGGCTGCAATGGCAAATATTCTGTTCCGCATGCTGTACTCCCTCGCGCAGTCTCTTTGGTTTGACGCGTTTTCTTGACGCGAACCGGTGCCCACTTCGCTTGAAAACGTCATGGAGAACGCCGGCTAGCCAGCGTCCGATGTGAGGCCAATTCATCGCGCGCGTCGTTGTTCCGGAAAAACCCGAGCCACAAACGCGGCAATTTCGGGCAATTTTTGCGAACGCCGGAACCCGTTGACGCAACGGGCGTCTCCTATTCCGGAACCGCGCCAGCGGTTATGTTGCGGCCCTCGATTCGATTTCCCTCTCCCGGAGAAATTTCAATGACTCTCACCGCTGCGCACATTTCCCCGATCGTCGCCCTGATCGCGGGACTCCTGATCCTGATCATGCCGCGGTTCCTGAATTTCATCGTGGCCATCTACCTGATCGTCGTCGGTCTGGCCGGTCTCGGCGTGTTCAAGATGCTTCGCTTCTAGCCCGCGGCCCGGGAAAGAGGGGTTTCGCAGCTTGCGCCGAACCCCTCAAAGTGGTGTAAGGCGCGCATCTTCTCCCCTCTTTTCGGATTGTCATCTGCCATGGCCAAAGCGGTTGCGAAGACCAAGAAAACCGTAGCGAAATCAAAGCCATCCGCGCAGGCTAAAGCCACTCCGGCGGCCTCGGCGCGCAAGGCGCTGACGAAGGCTCCGGCAAGGCCGGTCGCCAAGACAATTACCAAGGCAACTACCAAGGCAGTTACCAAGCCAGCACCCAAGGCCAAGCCAGCTCCCAAGGCCGTCACAAAGGCTGTGAGCAAGACCGTGAAGAAGGCTCCGGTCAGCAAGCCCGCGGTGGAAACGGTAAAAGCCGGCAAGTGGGTCTACACGTTCGGTGACGGCAAGGCCGAAGGCAAAGCGGGCCTGCGCGATCTGCTCGGCGGCAAGGGCGCCAACCTCGCCGAAATGGCCAATCTCGGCCTGCCGGTGCCTCCGGGCTTCACGATTCCGACCTCGGTCTGCACTTACTTCTACGCCCACGACAAATCCTATCCGGCCGCGCTGAAGGCGCAGGTCGAAAAGGCGCTGGATCATGTCGGCAAGCTCGCCGGCAAGGCGTTCGGCGACCCGAAGAATCCGCTGCTGGTCTCCGTTCGCTCCGGCGGCCGCGCCTCGATGCCCGGCATGATGGATACCGTGCTCAATCTCGGCCTCAACGACCAGACCGTCGAAGCGCTCGCCGAATTGTCCGGCGACCGCCGCTTCGCCTATGACAGCTATCGCCGCTTCATCACCATGTATTCGGACGTCGTGCTCGGCTTCGAGCATCATCATTTCGAAGACATCCTCGACACCTTCAAGGACGGCCAGGGCTACACGCTGGACACCGATCTGACCGGCGACGACTGGGTTCAGCTGGTCGGCCAGTACAAGGATGCGGTGGCGCGCGAGACCGGCCACGATTTCCCGCAGGATCCGCACGCGCAATTGTGGGGCGCGATCGGTGCGGTGTTCTCATCCTGGATGAACGCGCGCGCGGTGACCTACCGCCGCCTGCACGACATTCCGGAATCCTGGGGCACCGCGGTCAACATTCAGGCCATGGTGTTCGGCAATATGGGCGAGACCTCGGCGACCGGCGTTGCGTTCACGCGCAACCCCTCGACCGGCGAGAGCAAGCTGTACGGCGAATTCCTGATCAACGCGCAGGGTGAAGACGTGGTGGCGGGCATCCGCACGCCGCAAGACATCACCGAAGACGCGCGCCAAGAATCCGGCTCCGACAAGGCGTCGATGGAAAGCGCGATGCCCGACGCGTTCAAGGAGCTGACGCGGATCTACACGCTGCTCGAAAAGCACTACCGCGATATGCAGGACATGGAGTTCACGGTCGAGCAGGGCAAATTGTGGATGCTGCAGACCCGCGGCGGCAAGCGCACCGCGAAGGCGGCGCTGCGGATTGCGGTCGAACTCGCCAATGAAGGCCTGATCTCGAAAAAGGACGCGGTGATGCGGATCGATCCCGCTTCGCTCGACCAGTTGCTGCATCCAACCATCGATCCCGCGGCCAAGCGCGACATCATCGCGACCGGCTTGCCGGCCTCGCCGGGGGCGGCGTCCGGCGAAATCGTGTTCTCGTCCGATGAAGCCGCCAAGCTGCAGGCCGACGGACGTAAAGTGATCCTGGTGCGGATCGAGACCAGCCCGGAAGACATTCACGGCATGCACGCGGCCGAAGGCATCCTCACCACCCGTGGCGGCATGACCTCGCACGCCGCCGTGGTTGCGCGCGGCATGGGCAAGCCCTGCGTCTCCGGCTGCGGCACCATCCGCGTCGATTACGGCCGCGGCACCATGAGCATCGGCACCCGCACCTTCAAGACCGGCGACGTCATCACCATCGACGGATCGGTCGGCCAGGTGCTGGCCGGGCGGATGCCGATGATCGAGCCGAAACTGTCGGGCGAATTCGGCACGCTGATGGGCTGGGCCGATGCCGTCCGCAAGCTCGGCATTCGCGTCAACGCAGATACGCCGGAAGATGCGCGCACCGCGATCAAGTTCGGCGGCGAGGGCATCGGCCTTTGCCGTACCGAGCACATGTTCTTCGAGGAAACCCGTATCCGCACCGTGCGCGAGATGATCCTTTCCGAGGACGAGCAGTCGCGGCGCCAGGCGCTGTCAAAACTGTTGCCGATGCAGCGCGCGGATTTCGTTGAGCTGTTCGAGATCATGAAAGGCTTGCCGGTCACGATCCGTCTGCTCGATCCGCCCTTGCACGAATTCCTGCCGCACACCCAGGCCGAGATCGAGGAGGTCGCGCGTGCGATGAACACCGATCCGCGCAAGCTCGCCGACCGTGCCCGCGATCTCGCCGAGTTCAACCCGATGCTGGGGTTCCGCGGTTGCCGCCTCGCCGTCGCCTATCCGGAAATCGCCGAGATGCAGGCGCGCGCGATCTTCGAAGCCGCGGTCGAAGCCGAAAAGCGCACCGGCAAGGCGGTCGGCCTGGAAGTGATGGTGCCGCTGATCGCGACCAAGGCCGAGTTCGATCTGGTCAAGGCGCGGATCGATGCGATGGCGCATTCGGTGATGAAGGAGACCGGCAAGAAGCTCGCCTATCAGGTCGGCACCATGATCGAGCTTCCGCGCGCGTGCCTGATGGCCGGCGATATCGCTCAGACCGCGGAGTTCTTCTCGTTCGGCACCAACGATCTGACGCAGACCACCTACGGCATCAGCCGCGACGACGCCGCGAGCTTCCTTGGCACCTATGTCAGCAAGGGAATCCTCGAGATCGACCCGTTCATCTCGGTCGATCGCGACGGCGTCGGCGAGCTCGTCAAGATCGGCGTCGCGCGCGGCCGCAAGACGCGGCCCGATCTCAAGGTCGGGATTTGCGGCGAGCATGGCGGCGATCCCGCGTCGGTGGCGTTCTGCCATGAGATCGGCCTCGATTACGTCTCGTGCTCGCCCTACCGTGTGCCGATCGCACGCCTCGCCGCAGCACAAGCGGCCCTCGGCAAGACGGTGGCGAGCCAGGCGTAAGTCTTCTTCACTAATAATCAGAAATCGACGTCATGCCCGGGCTTGTCCCGGGCATTCGTGTTTTTGGGTGTGAGTAAAACGCTGGCCCAGCCCCGTCATTGCGAGCCACCGGGTCGCGCGAATGCGCGCCCGATGACAGGCTCCGCGAAGCAATCCAGAGTCGCAGGCGGAACTCTGGATTGCTTCGTCGCTTTCGCTCCTCGCAATGACGGCTCTTGAGCGATCACCAGCCCTGTAGTCACACGGGAACCCGCAACATTTTCTTCATCATGCCTGTTGACGGGATGTTTACCACTTTCATCGCGCACCCGTTTACCAAGACTTTTCATGCGGTGAAGCGAATGGTCGCGATTTCTTGCGTGGTGCACGCAGGCCACGCCGATTAACTCCGCGGCAACCTAAATTCGATACCAACAAAAAAGGTCGAATTGCACGGATGTACTGACGTTCGATCGCGTTTTGTAAGCTTTTGTAAGCGTTGCGTAGAGCGTATCGATGAATGTGTTGCGTAACCAGCCGAAGGGCGCGCGGTTCGCGTCCTTCGGTCTCGGTCTTTGCATCTTCGCATTGATGCCGACCGAGATCGGATATCAGGATATCGCGTCACTGCTGGCCCGTCAGCCGGGCGTCGCGGAGCGTTGGCAGAAGCGCGTGTTCTCCGCCGCCGGCAATATCCAGGTCGCGACCTTCAGCTTCGGCCGTCCGATCGGAACCGCTTCGCCGCAGACTGCGACCTATCGCCTTGCCAGCCTCGACAATCAGGGCATCGACATCACGGGTTCGATCACGCGCAACCCGATCGTCGCGCCGCCGGCGCGTTATCATGCCGCCGATTTTCCCAAGGTCGACCGCACCCTGAAGGGTGACCGTCTTGCCGTCGCACCGCCTGCGGCTGTGGAGACCGGAATCCCTGCCGGCAGCGCGCCCGCGATCGAGGATCCCTCGACCTCGAATGCGACCGTTGCAGGCCAGAAGACCGCCGCCACGCCGCCTGCGGTGGAACGCGCACCGCTCGATCCCGAACTCCAGGCCGCGTTGCGCGCGCCGCCGTTGCCGCAATTCGATGTGTCGATGTCGCTCGAAGCGAAACCACTCGACGACAAGCCGCTCGGGAGCCCAAAGGACAACTCGGTAGCGCCGTCGGTGGCACTCGCGCCCGCGCTGCCGCGCGACAATTTCGCCTTCAAGACCTCGAGCCTGTTTTTCGGATCGTCGCTCGGTTCTCCCGAAACTATCGAGCGCTGGCGGCCGGGCGAAGAGCCCATCGTCATGCTGCCGAGCGCCGTGGTTGCCGATCCCGATATGAAGATCATGGCCTCATTGCCGGTCGACGCCGACGCCCCGGTCAAGGCCGGCGAGATGGGCGTCAGCGTAGCACCGAAGGGCGAGGTCAATTCCGACAACCAGCGCGCCAAGACGCCGGCCGAACGGCTCGGCCTGTTCGACGATAAGTCGCGCGCCAAATCGGAAAAATGTTTGACCGAAGTTATCTATTTCGAAGCCCGCGGCGAAGCGGTGCGCGGCCAGATCGCGGTGGCGCAGGTGGTGTTGAACCGCGCCTTCTCCGGCAAATATCCGGATACGGTGTGCGGCGTGGTCTACCAGAACAAGCACCGCCATCTCGCTTGCCAGTTCACCTTCGCCTGCGACAACAACGCCGACGTCGTAAAAGAGCCCGACATGTGGGTGCGCGCGCAGAAGATCGCCAAAGCGATGCTCGATGGCCAGCTCTGGCTGCCGGAAGTCAACCGCTCGACGCACTACCACGCCTATTGGGTGCGCCCGTCCTGGGTCAGCGAAATGAAGAAGATGTACAAGACCGGCGTGCACACCTTCTACCGTCCCCGCAACTGGGGCGACGGCAGCGACGCTCCGAGCTGGGGCACCGCCGCGGAGACGGCGCAAATTTCCGCCAAGCTCGCCGAAGCCGCACAGAGCTCGGCCGAGCAGGCGAGTGCGAAAAGGTAGTAATTGTCGTCCTTGCGAACGCAGGGACCCATACGCCGCGGCCGTGATGATTGAACGGGTGTTTGACGACCTCCATTAACTCATAACGCCCTGTGGTTATGGGTCCCTGCGTTCGCAGGAACGACGTACTCATGTGCTCTGAGCCCGTCCCCAAATTGCACTCGACGATTTTGCAAGGCTGCCCTGCAGCGGGAAAATTTGCTCCGCAGCTCTTGGGATTTCCATGCGAATGCATTAACTCCTGCCAGCGCATCCGCTCGGGTCCTGTCGAGCGGGCGCCAAGCATCGAGGAAACAGATGGCAGTGACCGCAGACAATCTTCGCCCGGCCTCCGTCGGTTGGCGGACGCCGCTGGTGATCATCATTTGCGGGTGCATGATCGCGCTGCTGAGTTTCGGGCCGCGATCGAGTCTCGGTTTCTTCATTCAGCCGATGAGCCGCGAGTTTACCTGGGGCCGCGATGTGTTCGGCCTGGCGCTGGCGCTGCAGAACCTGTTGTGGGGACTGGGCCAGCCGATCGCGGGTGCGATCGCCGACCGCTTCGGCGTGCTGCGCGTGATGGTCGTCGGTGCGCTGCTCTATGCCGGCGGGCTGCTGTTGATGCGCTACGCGGCGACGCCGGCCTCGCTCGATCTCGGCGCCGGCGTTCTGATCGGTTTTGGACTCTCCGGTTGTTCGTTCAACCTCGTTTTGTCAGCGTTCAGCAAATTGCTGCCGCCGGAGAAGCGCGGCGTGGCGCTCGGGGCCGGCACCGCCGCGGGCTCGTTCGGGCAATTCCTGTTCGCGCCGTTCGGCGTTGCGATGATCGACAATTTCGGCTGGCAGGCGGCGCTAACGGTATTCGCGCTTCTGATGTTGCTGATCGTGCCGCTGTCGCTGGCGCTGGCGACGCCGCCCGCGACGTCGGAAAATGTGCCCGTCGCGGACCAGCAATCATTCAAGACGGCGCTGTCGGAAGCGTTTGGCCATCCGTCTTACGTGCTGCTG
>JACDAG010000648.1 GCA_013695565.1 Bradyrhizobium sp. | reverse complement strand
ATTCTCTACCGCTCGCTGATTGCGAACAATTCAGGCGTGATCGCGCGTGGGCGGCTGCGGCTGTTGCGCCGCGCCGTGGATTGCTTCGGCTTTCATCTCGCCAGTCTCGACATCCGGCAAAACTCCGCGGTGCATGAACGCACGGTCGCTGAATTGATCGACGCCGCGATGCCCGGCATGTCCTATCTGGCGTTGAACGAGGAAGCGCGGATTGCGCTGCTGACCAGGGAGCTAGGCAATGCGCGGCCATTGACGTCGGCGTTCGTGAAATACAGCGAGGAAACGCAAGGCGAACTGGCGCTGTTCCATGCCGCCGCCGAGGCCCACGCCAGGTTCGGCGGCGGTGCAATCCCCCAATGCATCATCTCCATGTGCAAGGGGATGTCCGACATGCTGGAGGTCGCGCTGCTGCTGAAGGAAGCCGGGCTCGTCCATCCCTCGGGCCGCAGCGCGATCAATATCGTGCCGCTGTTCGAGACTATCGAGGATCTGCAGGCCTCCAGCGGCATCATGGATCGCATGCTGTCGATTCACGACTATCGCAAGCTGGTCGACAGCCGCGGCAGCGTGCAGGAAGTGATGCTGGGTTATTCCGACAGCAACAAGGACGGCGGCTTCGTCACCTCGGGCTGGGAGCTCTACAAGGCCGAAATCGACCTGATCGAGGTGTTCGAGCGCCACCATGTCCGTCTGCGGCTGTTCCACGGCCGCGGCGGTTCGGTCGGCCGCGGCGGCGGCCCGAGCTATGATGCGATCATCGCGCAGCCGGGCGGTGCCGTGAACGGCCAGATCCGCATCACCGAACAAGGCGAGATCATCTCCAGCAAATATTCCAACGCCGAAGTCGGCCGCAGCAATCTGGAGATTCTCGCGGCGGCGACGCTGGAGGCGAGCCTGCTGCAGCCCAAGCACAGTGCGCCGCGCCCGGAATATCTGAAAGCGATGGATGAATTGTCGACGCTGGCCTTCAAGGCCTATCGCGGGCTGGTCTATGAGACCGAGGGCTTTGCCGATTACTTCTGGGGCTCCACCGTCATCAACGAGATCGCCACGCTCAACATCGGCAGCCGCCCGGCCTCACGCAAGAAAACCCGCGAGATCGAGGATCTGCGCGCGATTCCCTGGGTGTTCAGCTGGGCGCAATGCCGCCTGATGCTGCCCGGCTGGTACGGCTTTGCCAGCGCGGTCGAGACCTGGATCGCTGAACATCCCGAGCAGGGCATGCCGTTCCTGCAGGAGCTCTATCGCGAATGGCCGTTCTTCCGGATGCTGCTGTCGAACATGGACATGGTGCTGGCCAAGAGTTCGATCGCGATTGCGTCACGCTACGCCGAACTGGTGCCTGATGTCGCGCTGCGTGAGAAGATTTTTGGCCGCATCCGCGAGGAATGGCACAGCTGCATCGATTTGCTGCTGAAGATCATGCAGCAGGAGCGCCTGTTGCAGGGCAATCCGCTGCTCGAACGTTCGATCCGAAATCGCTTCCCCTATCTCGATCCGCTGAACCACGTGCAGGTCGAGCTGTTGAAGGAACACCGCGCGCAAAACCCCGACGAGCAGGTGCTGCGCGGCATTCAGATCACCATCAACGGTGTTTCGGCAGGATTGCGGAATAGCGGGTAGGGAAAGACGCGAATAGCGAGTAGCGAATGGGATTTTTCCTATTCGCTATTTGCCACTCCCCATTCGCCCTCTTCAGATCGGATCCCAGGTGAAAATATCCGCCGAGCGGTCGAGCTTGGAGAACGATCCCTTGAGCGCCGGCATGCCGTGCTCAGCGATGGTCTGTGGCGTCCAGCCTTCGCCGCGGTGAACCGAGCGCACGGGACGATGCTGGCCGAACAGGAAAATCTCGTTCATGCGCACGCCGAAGATCTGTCCGGTCACGTCCTTGGCGGCATCGGAAAGCAGATAGGCGCACATCGGCGCGATCTTCTCCGGTCCCATCTGCTTGATCTTCTCGACGCGCGCCTTCTCGGCATCGGTCTCGGTCGGGATGGTGCCGATCATGCGGGTCCAGGCGAATGGCGAGACGCAGTTCGAGCGCACGTTGAAGCGGCCCATGTCGAGCGCGATCGACTTCGACAGCCCGACAATGCCGAGCTTGGCGGCGGCATAATTGGCCTGGCCGAAATTGCCAATCAGGCCCGAGGTCGAGGTGAAGTGCACGAACGAGCCGCTCTCCTGTTCGCGGAACAGCCGTGCTGCGGCGTGGCTGACATAGAACGATCCCATCAGGTGGACCTTGATGACGGATTCGAAGGCTTCGACGCTCATCTTGTGGAAGATCATGTCGCGCAGGATGCCAGCATTGTTGACGACGCCGTCGAGCCGGCCAAAATGATCGGTCGCCGTTTTCACGATCTTGCTGGCGGGGATCGCTTCCGCCACCGACTCGAAATTGGCGACCGCCGTTCCGCCGCGCTTCTTGATTTCCTCGACCACTTCCTCGGCCGGGGCTGCGCTGTTGCCCGCGCCGTCGGCGGCGCCGCCGGGATCGTTGACCACGACCTTGGCGCCTTCGGCGGCACAGAGCAGCGCGATTTCACGCCCAATGCCGCGGCCCGCGCCGGTGACGATGATGACTTTGTCCTGCAGTGATTTGGCCATGGTGGTTCTCCTGTGTTTGCTTTCTTACCTCGCCCCGCTTGCGGCGCTTGCGGGGAGAGGTCGGATGGCGCGCGTCAGCGCGCGATCCGGGTGAGAGGGACTATCCGCGAGTTCGAATGCGTCGAGAGAGCCCCTCACCCCAACCCTCTCCCCGTGAAGAACGGGGAGAGGGAGAGGTTGCAGCGGTGTCTCTCACGATATGCTCACTTCTCGTTCGTAAAGATGATGGTGCCACTCGCTGCGAACATGCCGCCGACGCCGTGGCAGACCGAGATTTTCGCGTCCTTGACTTGGGCCGGCGCGATGCCGCGCATTTGCCGCACGCTTTCCTGCAGCGCGTACATGCCGTACATGCCCGAATGCATGTAGCTCAAGCCGCCGCCATTGGTGTTGAGCGGCAGCTTGCCGCCGGGCCTTGTGTTGCCGTCGGCGATGAACTTGCCGGTCTCCTCATGGGGCATGAAGCCGAGATCGCCGAGGCCAAACAGCGGCAGATGCGCGAAGGCGTCGTAGATCATGAGATGATCGACGTCCTTGTGGGCGATGCCCGCCTCCTTGAAGGCCATAGGGCCTGCGGTCTTGAAGGCGCGCGAGGAGTTGAAGGTTTCCATCTGGCTGACCATCGGCGTTTCCACGCTCTCGCCGGTGCCGAGAATATAGATCGGCTTGTTCGGGAAATCCTTGGCGCGGTCGGCCGAGGTCAGGATCAGCGCGCCGCCGCCGTCGGTGACGAGGCAGCATTGCAGGATACGAAACGGATAGGCGATCATCTTCGAGTTCAGCACATCCTCGACCGTGATCGGCGCCTTCATGGTGGCGCGCGGGTTCTTGGCTGCCCATTCGCGCTGGGCGACCGCGACCATTGCGATCTGCTCATGGGTGATGCCATAGGTCTTCATGTAGCGCAGCACGGGGATCGGGAACATGCTGGGTGGGCCGAACACGCCGAACGGCGACTCGAACTGGCCGTTGAGGCTGTCCGGCGGCGTCGAACGCGGCGGTTTGCCGATCATCGACTTGCCGCTTTCGGCATGCGTGATCAGCACGGTCTTGCACAGCCCGGCCTCGATCGCGGCGGCGGCGTGGCGGACATGCAGCATGAACGAACAGCCGCCGACGGACGTGCCATCGACCCAGGTCGGCTTGATGCCGAGGTAATGGGCGATCTGCTGCGGGGTTTCCACCGCGGTGGCGATGCCGTCGATGTCCGACAGTTTCAGCCCGGCATCGGCGATGGCGTTGAGCGCCGCATCCGCATGCAGCTGGATCTGCGACATGTTCGGGATGACGCCGAGTTCGGTGGTCTCGGCAGCGCCGACGACGGCGACCTGGTTTCTGCGCATGGTGCTTAGCCCTTCGCCGGACGGAATTGGGGAAGGGTGATCCTGTCGTCGAGTTTCTCGAAGGCGACTTCGAGCCTCATGTCGAGTTCGAGCGCTTCGGGCGTCTGCGGACAGTCGAGGATGTTGCTCATCATGCGCGGACCCTCGTCGAGTTCGACGACGGCAATCGCGTATGGCGGGGTGAAGCCGGGCGCGGCCGGGCGATGATTGATGACGTAGCTGTAAAGCTTGGCCTTGCCGCTGGCCTTGAACACGCTGACCTTGCGCGAGGCGCAGGACGGGCAGAACGGGCGCGGCGGAAAATAGACGTGTGAGCAGGCGTCGCAGCGCTGTAGCCGCAATTCGCCGGCCGCCGTGCCATCCCAGAAATGCTGGGTTTCCGGTGTCGGCTTCGGTTTCGCGCGCGCTGGCTCCGCCATATCAGGCATTCCTCCCTAGGGTCGGGCACAAGCCCGCCTGTTTCAATCTTGATGCGACATTTGACCATTCCCCGTCAACGGTCTAGCCGCGCCGTCGCATGGCCGCATTCCGGCAAACCAAGGGCGCTTGTATGCCAGCGTATCTCGGGCAATAGTCCGCGGCGCGGCAAATCATTTGCCGGCGTACCGCTCGACATCAGGATCGCTTCGGACCATAGCGACATCAGTAGCAAACAAGGCCGGACAAGCCATGCCGAACACTCCCACACTTGCCTCCCTTGCCGCCGATCTCGACAGCGGGGCGACCTCGGCCCGCAAGCTGGTCGAGCAATGTCTTGCGAAGATCGCCGACTCCGCGGGCGAGGGGGCCCGCGCCTTCATCCATGTCGACAAGGAAGGCGCCCTCGGGGCTGCGGACGCCATGGACCGGCTGCGCAAGGCGCACGCGGTGCCGTCGCCATTTGCCGGCATCCCGGTCTCGATCAAGGATCTGTTTGACATCAAGGGGCAGGTGACCCGCGCCGGCTCGCGCGCGCTGGAGGAGGATTGCACGCCGGCGGAAGCCGATGCGCCCGTGGTGGCGCGGCTGCGCCGTGCCGGCTTCATCGTGATCGGCCGCACCAACATGACCGAGTTCGCCTATTCCGGCATGGGCATCAACCCGCATTACGGCACGCCGAAGGGCGCCTGGCAGCGCGGCGTCGGCCATGTGCCCGGCGGCTCGTCGTCGGGTGCGGCGGTATCTGTCGTCGACGGTATGGCGCATGGTGCGCTCGGCACCGACACCGGCGGCTCCTGCCGGATTCCGGCGGCCTATAATGGCATCGTCGGGTTCAAGCCGACCCAGCGCCGGGTGCCGCTCGACGGCGCGGTGCCGCTGTCGTCGACGCTCGACAGCATCGGCCCGCTGGCGCGCACGGTGGCGTGCTGCGCGGCGCTCGACGCCGTGCTGGCCGATGAGGCTTTCGTGCCACTGCGGCCGCGCCCGATCAAGGGAATGCGGCTGGCGGTGCCGACCACGGTGGCGCTGGACGATCTCGACGACGACGTGGCGCAGACATTCGAGCGCGCGCTGGAGACGCTGTCGCGCCAAGGTGCGCTGATCGAGCGGATCGAGGTGCCGGAATTTCTCGACGTTGCGCCGATGAACGCCAAAGGCGGCTTTGCCGCAGCGGAAAGCTATGCCTGGCATCGCCATTTGATCGCCAGCAAGGGCAACGTCTACGATCCCCGAGTGTCGATGCGTATCC
>JACDAG010000646.1 GCA_013695565.1 Bradyrhizobium sp. | reverse complement strand
CGACAAGAGCGGCATCAAGATCATCGGCCCCGGCGACGTGATGGATGACGAGTTGCTGAACGGCATGGGAGATTCCGCCCTCGGTACAGTGACCGCGCACATGTATTCGGCTGCCCATCCCTCGCAGATGAACAAGCAGTTCGTCGAAGCTTACAAAAAGGCCTTCAACTCACGTCCGGGCTTTGTCGCGGTCGGGGGTTATGACGGCATCCATCTGGTGTACGAGGCGCTGCGGAAAACGGGCGGCAAGGCCGATGGCGATTTGCTGATTGCCGCGATGAAGGGGATGGCCTGGGAAAGTCCGCGCGGGCCGATCTCGATCGACCCTGAAACCCGCGACATCGTGCAGAACATCTACATCCGCAAGGTCGAGAAGGTGAATGGCGAACTCTACAATGTCGAGTTCGAAACCTTCAAGGACGTCAAGGATCCCGGCAAACCAGCCAAATAGCCTAACAATCGCTGCGGCGTTACTGCGGCCACAGTGCCTTCACGATCGCATCCAGTCCATCCGTGAACGCGGCCGGACCCGGCTGCAGGATCAGCGGCGATTTGATCTCGACGATGCGGTTGTTGCGGACGGCCGGGATGTCGCTCCAGCCCGGGCGTTGTCTGATCCGCTCGGGCACGACCTTCTTGCCGCACCATGAGGCCAGGATCACGTCGGGCGCGGTATCGCGCACCGTATCCGCCGAAATGATGCGGTCCTTGGCGGCCTGCTGAAACCGCAGTTTCGGCAACACGTCTTCGCCGCCGGCGATCTCGATCAGTTCGGACACCCAGCCGATGCCGCTGATGATGGGATCATCCCACTCCTCGAAATAGACCTTTGGTTTTGCTCCGGGCCGTGGCGTCGCGGCGATGCCGGCGAGGCGCTGTTCGAAGCCGGTGGCGAGCTGATCGGCACGGTCGGCAGCACCGACCAATGCACCGAGCGTGCGGATCATCGCCAAAATCCCGGCGACGTCGCGCTGGTTGAAGACATGGATGGCGACGCCGGCGCGCACGAGATCGGCGACGATGTCGGCCTGCAGGTCGGAGAAAGCGAGCACCAGATCCGGCTGCAGGGCCAGGATCTTTGGGATGTCCGCCGAGATGAAGGCCGATACCCGCGGCTTCTCGCGCCTGACGCGTGGCGGCCGCACCGCATAGCCGGAGACGCCGACGATGCGGTCCTGTTCGCCGAGCAGATAGAGCGTCTCCACGGTCTCTTCGGTGAGGCAGACGATTCGGCGGGGAGGGAACTGGCGCATCGGGGACATATGCAGAATTACCGGCGCCTTGTCACGGCCGCCATTACCTCGGACGTCATTGCCTGATTTACCCGGTTCCTCCATGCTTGCTGCGGAATCGCTTGAAAGAAATACGGGAGGGCCCATGACGCTGCTGGAAAAAATCCAATCGATGAAAATGCCGTTCGCGGAATTGAAGGGCATAATTTTTGTCGAAGCCGACAAGTACCGCGTGGTGGCAAAGATGCTGGTGCGGCCCGATCTCTGCACGCTGCGCAACACGATTCACGGCGGCGCGGTGATGGCATTCGCGGATTCGGTTGGCGCCGCTGCGACTGTCATCAATCTGCCCGAGGATGCCAAGGGCACCACCACGATCGAGAGCAAGACCAATTTCATCGGTGGCGCCAAGGAAGGCAGCACGGTGACTGCGACCGCGACCCCGGTGCATCGGGGACGTCGCACGCAGGTCTGGCAAACCCGGCTGGAAACCGAGGACGGCAAACTGGTCGCGATCGTCACGCAAACCCAGATGGTGCTGTAGGCGAGCGGATGCGAACTACGCGGCGTCCGCCGGCACCGCGTTCAGCATTCCGGTTTGCGGGTGACAATCCAGATATTCAAAGAAGGCTTCGTCGGCCCGCGCCACCGTGACCTCGTGATAGAGCCGCAGCTTCGCTGACGGACCCAGCGTCGACAGATATTTCATCGCGGCGCCGAAAATCCTGACATGGGTCGGATGCGACTCCGCCCATCGCTCCAGGGCCGCGAGGCTTTTCCACCAGCTCATGCCGTAGGATTTTTCAGGTCGCGTGCCGTCGGGGGCAACGACATTCATATAGCGGTTGGCGTAACAGCCGATCGAGCGGCCGCTATCGCGCAGGAAGTCCATGCCTTCCCGCAACACCGGCTCGACGTCGTCGAGGTACATCTTGCGTTCAGCGGCTTCGGTATCCCCCCAATCCTGACCTGACCGGATCAGGCACACATTGTCTGATGGCATCACCCTGACGCGGGCGCCATCCCTGACGGCCCTGATTTCGCCCGATGGCGCCATCTCGCTGGTCTGGGAGTTGGCAATGCGATCGCGCATGCCGCCCCAATAGGCGTGCTCTTGAACCTCGCCGCTCATGTCGTCGGCGAGAACAGCGACGCCTTCGGGCCTGCCGAGGGACGAGAACAGGGTCTCGTAGCCTTCCACAGCGGGATGCAGCACCTCGATGAAGGTGCCGACTCCGTCAGCATTTCGGCGTTTGCCGGTCCAGCCATCGCGTGCCGCCGGAAACCAGCCGTCGAACCCGGCGTGATCGTCCCAATAGGCTGTTGTCACGACGTTGGTGAAACCGGCTTCGTCGACGTACCGCGCCCGGTCCCAATGCGTCGGGCCGCCATCCTGTCCGAAACAGGAGACGATCCATGAAAGCGCCTGCTCGGCGGCATCTGATGGCTCGCCACGGGTC
>JACDAG010000637.1 GCA_013695565.1 Bradyrhizobium sp. | reverse complement strand
AGCTTCTTGTATTTATCGACAAGAAGCTACTGTGCCCCAAGTGTTTGTTGCGACTCGCGAATTTTTTCCCGGGACAGCCCTGCGCTTGCGGGGAGAGGTCGACGCGAAGCGGCGGGTGAGGGGGACCCTCCGCGTATCGAACTCGTCGAGAGTCCCCCTCACCCGAAGCCTTCGCTTCGCTGCGGCTTCGACCTCTCCCCGCAAGCGGGGCGAGATAGGCCACCTACAGCGGCCGTCCTCAGAAAGAACGCCGAAGCGAAGCTTCGGCTATCGCGTAGCGTCGGGTGAGGGGGACTCTCAGCGAGTGGACTCGTGGAGAGAGCCCCTCACCCCAACCCTCATAGGCGTTAGGTTAGTCGCGCGTTGAGGAAGTCGCATTGTTTTCGGCGCCTTCGCGGTGGCTCACAGAGATGACGGCGGATTCGGCTGAAGAGGTTGCGGACGGTCTGCCACTGGAGTGGCCCACGAATGGCGGCGCAAATGGAAGCTAAGGCTATCTTCACGAGACGCCAGCGCGAAGGGCTGGCCGGTGGCGTTGTCTGGTCCAGAGGGGGAAGAGTCCGGGACTTGCCCGGCAATTTGTTCGGCGATGATGGCGACGATCAGCCTGGCGTAGATCCATGCTCGCGCGAGTTCGGGCTTCTTGGCCGGCAGCGTGTCGAGGCCTGCCAAACTCTTGAACCTTTTGAAGGCCAGCTCAATCTGCCAGCGAAAGCGATAGAGGGCGAGGATGTCGGCTGGTGGGAAGACGGCAGGCGGCAGCGAGGTCAGGAGAAGAATATACTTCGCCGCCTCGAGACTGCGCGGGTCCACTTGCTTGCCGCGCTTCTTGGCCTCCTTGAGCAGACGTTTCTGCTCGGCCTGCGCATGTTCCGGATCCTTGCGTCGGATAACGAGGCGCAGGATCAGCGGCTCTGTTGGCGGAGACTCGGTCACGCCTTCGTGGATGCGAACCTGCACCTCGCTTTCCTGCTCGATCTGAGCGGCAAGTGCTGCAAAAAGATCAAAAGGCTCGCCGTTCGCCTGCAACAGGCGCAACGAGTTCCAGCCGGTCCGCACGATGAAGTCCGCGCCGGCATCGATCACCGGCCGCAGATCGCGCGGTCTGGCATAGTAGCGATCAGCCAGCACGATATCTCCCGGCCGGTAGCTGAGGCGCTGAAGGTTCTCGGCTCCATGCACGTCGGTCAATTCAAGCTGATCGACTTGACCGGCTGCCAGATCGTAGCCGACATGCAAGCGCCACGTCGTACGGTCAGCTCCTGGCTCGCAGATCGACGTGCCATCCAGCGCACGCAAGCGATATCCGGCCCAGCGCCCCGCTGGCACTCTTGTCTGTTCGGCAATCAGTTCAGCCACGATATCGCCGAGCCAGGGCGCCGCTTTGCACAGTCGATCAAGCAGCGATGGACCGGACAAGCTGGCGATCTCGCCGGCCTCAGCCCAAGCACAGGTCTCGCGAAGCGACATGCCGAGGCCTCCATATGCAAGCGCAAGCCGCAACAGCGTCTCGGCGTTCTTGATCTTCTGCGTCCGCGCGAAGGCCCCGCGCGATCGCGCCGTGGCCTCCAGGTCAAAACCCGCCGGAAAGTGCGCGCTCACTTCCGGCCAGTGATCCAAAATCTCAGGGCGAATCTTCATCCCAAGCTTGAATCATATACAGATTCTTCGTGTCCAGAGCTAAACCTAACGCCTATGACCCCAACCCTCTCCCCGCAAGAGCGGGGCGAGGGAGCAAACCGAACGCCGGCGTTTTCGTTAATCCAAAAAACGCGGTATGCGTTGAATCATGCCGCAGCCGCTCGCCCGCATCATCGAACAGCTCAAGCGCGAACCGTCGCGCACCGGCTCGATCGTCATCACCGTATTCGGCGACGCCATCGTGCCGCGGGGTGGTTCGGTCTGGCTCGGCACGCTGCTTGAATTTTTTGCGGCGATCGACATCGACAGCGGCGTCGTACGCACCGCGATGTCGCGGCTGGCGAGCGATGGCTGGCTTGAGCGCAACAAGGTCGGCCGGAACAGTTTTTACCGGCTCGACAAGAAGGGGCGGCAGACCTTCGACACAGCGACGAAGCATATCTACGATCCGCCGCTGTCCGACTGGACCGGGCGGTTCGAGCTGCTGCTGATCGGCAATGGTGAAGACCGCGATGCGTCGCGCGATGCCCTGAAGAATGCCGGCTTCGGCAGTCCGCTGCCCGGCGTGTGGGTTGCACCTTCAGGCGTGCCCGTTCCGGAGGAGGCTGCGGGCGCGATCCGTCTGGAAGTCTCCGCCGAGGACGACAGCGGCCGACGCCTGCTCAGCGAAAGCTGGCCGCTCGATCGCACCGCCGACGCCTATCTGAAATTCATGAAAACCTTCGAGCCGTTGCACGGCGCGATCAGCCGCGGCGAAGTTCTCTCCGATGCCGATGCCTTCACGGCGCGGATCCTGCTGATCCACCATTACCGTCGCGTCGTGCTGCGCGATCCCCTGCTGCCGACGCCGCTGCTGCCCCGGGACTGGCCGGGCAGGGCAGCAAGGCGGCTCTGCGGCGAGATCTATCGCGGGCTGCTTCCTGCGTCGGAACAATGGCTTGACGCACACGCCAGCAATGAAAACGGGCCGCTGCCGAAGCCGGGCGGGGCGCTGGGCCGCCGGTTTGATGGGGTGTAAATATGTTACAAAAATAACTTGAATTTATATTTTTGTGTTATATGTTGGCTGAAAGAACACACGGGAGGTCGGCCATGTACACGCAGGCGCTCAACACGTCCGACGGCGATGATCGCCACGTCGAGGACGCCGCACGCTCCGCCCAGTTTCAGGCGCGCATCGATGCCGACGAGCGCATCGAGCCCAACGACTGGATGCCGGCCGCCTATCGCAAGACGCTGACGCGGCAGATTTCCCAGCACGCCCATTCCGAAATCGTCGGCATGCTGCCCGAAGGCAACTGGATCACCCGCGCGCCGTCGCTGCGCCGCAAGGCCGCACTGCTGGCCAAAGTGCAGGACGAATGCGGCCACGGTCTCTATCTCTATGCCGCCGCCGAAACCCTCGGCACCTCGCGCGAAGAGCTGGTCGACCTGATGCTGGCGGGAAAGTCCCGGTACTCCTCGATCTTCAATTATCCGACGCTGACCTGGGCCGACATCGGCGCGGTCGGCTGGCTGGTCGATGGTGCGGCGATTATGAACCAGATTCCGCTGTGCCGTTGTTCCTATGGCCCCTATGCGCGCGCGATGATCCGTGTTTGCAAGGAGGAATCCTTCCACCAGCGCCAGGGTTTTGAGATCATGGTGACGCTGTCGAAGGGCAGCGAAGAACAGAAGGCGATGGCGCAGAGCGCGCTCGATCGCTGGTGGTGGCCGGTGCTGATGATGTTCGGCCCGCCCGACAAGGCAAGCCAGCACTCGGACACCTCGACCAAATGGAAGATCAAGCGTTTCTCCAACGACGAGCTGCGGCAGAAATTCGTCGATGCGACGGTGCCGCAGGCAAAGTTCCTGGGACTGACGATTCCCGATCCCGGCATGAAGAAGAACGCCGATGGCAATTGGGAATACAGCGCGATCGACTGGGAAGAATTCAATCAGGTGCTCGCCGGCAACGGCCCCTGCAACCGCGACCGGCTGGCGGCGCGGCGCAAGGCGCATGACGACGGCGCCTGGGTGCGTGAGGCAGCCCGGGCCTATGCCGAAAAACGCGAAAACCGCAAGGCTATGGCAAAAGCCGCCGAATAATTCAGGGAGGTCATCATGGCCACGCCGAACACCCCGTTGTGGGAAGTCTTCATTCGCAGCCGCAACGGGCTCGCGCACAAACATGTCGGCTCGCTGCACGCGTCCGACACCACGCTGGCGCTGCAGGCCGCCCGCGACATCTACACCCGCCGCGGCGAGGGACTCTCGATCTGGGTGGTGCCGTCGAACGCGATCACCGCGTCCGATCCGTCCGAAAAGGGCATGGTGTTCGAGCCCGCGGAATCCAAGATCTACCGGCACCCGACCTTCTACGATGTGCCTGATGAAGTCGGGCATATGTGAGTTTCACCCGTCATTGCGAGGAGCGGAGCGACGAAGCAATCCATCGCGCCGCATAAAGATAGAATGGATTGCTTCGTTGCTCCGCTCCTCGCAATGACCAGGACATGGCGCAAGCAGGATAGGCAAAATGGCTGTCGCCTCGATCCAGGTCTCCGAAACCCCGCTGGTGCTCTACACCCTGCGCCGTGCCGATGATGCGCTCATTCTGGGCCATCGGCTGTCGGAATGGTGCGGCCATGCGCCCATGATGGAAGAGGACATGGCGCTCGCCAATATGGGCCTCGATCTGCTGGGCCAGGCGCGCGAATTGTATTCCTACGCCGCCAAGGTCGAGGGCCGTGGCAACGACGAGGACAAGTTCGCCTATCTGCGCGACGTCAGACAGTACCGCAATCTGCTGCTGCTGGAGCAACCGAACGGCGATTTCGCGCGTACCATGGTGCGGCAATTCGTCTACGCCGCGTTTGCCGATCTCTATTGGCGCGCAATGATGCAATCCAGCGATCCGACGCTGGCCGCGATCGCGGCCAAGTCGGAAAAGGAAACCGCGTATCATCTGCGGCATTCGTCGGAATGGATGGTGCGGCTCGGCGACGGCACCGAGGAAAGCCACCGCCGCGCGCAGGGCGCGATCGACGATCTCTGGGCCTATACCGGCGAGATGTTTCATCTCGACGACAGCGAACGCGGCCTGATCGATGCCGGTATTGCGATCGGTCCCGCCAAATTGCATGCGCCATGGCTGAAGACCATTTCCGGCGTCGTCAACGAGGCGACATTGGCCTTACCGAAGAGCGATTGGATGCAGCAGGGCGGCCGCGATGGACGGCACAGCGAGCATCTCGGTCATCTCCTCAGCGAATTGCAGTCGATGCCGCGGACGTTTCCGGGGGCGACATGGTAACGACGATGCTCAGCGATGCCGATCTGCGCCGGCGGGCCTGGGATGCCGCCGCGCAAGTGGTCGATCCCGAAATTCCGGTGCTGACCATCGCCGATCTCGGCGTGCTGCGGGACGTCGCCGTCAGCGACGGCCATGTCGAGGTCGCGATCACGCCGACCTATTCCGGCTGCCCCGCGATGAACATGATCGCACTGGAGATCGAGCTGGCGCTGGAACGCGCCGGCATCGCGCGGCCGAAAATCCGCACCGTGCTGTCGCCAGCCTGGACCACCGACTGGATGAGCGAGGATGGCCGCCGCAAGCTTCGGGAATACGGCATCGCGCCGCCGCAGGCTTCCAGCTCGCGCCGCGCACTGTTCGGTGAACAGCAAGTGGTGTGTCCACAGTGCGGGTCTGCCAATACCGAAGTGTTGTCCGAGTTCGGTTCGACCTCCTGCAAGGCGCTGTGGCGCTGCAAGAGCTGCCGTGAACCGTTCGACTATTTCAAGTGTCATTAATGTCCGTCACCATCCTCCGTCATTGCGAGCGTAGCGAAGCAATCCATCTCGCGACAAAAAGGATAGAGTGGATTGCTTCATCGTTACGCTCCTCGCAATGACGGAAAGTCGAGAGTTCGAAAGACCCGATGTCCCTAGCTCCCCGCTTCCACCGTCTCGCCGTCAACGACCTGCGCCGTGAAGCGCCGGATGCGGTGTCGCTGACCTTTGCAATCCCGGCCGAGTTGACCCACGATTACAGTTTTACGCCCGGTCAATACCTGACTCTGCGTACGACCATGGACGGTGAGGAAGTGCGCCGTTCCTATTCGATCTGCTCCGGCCCTGACGACGGTGAATTGCGCATCGCCGTCAAGAAGGTCGATGGCGGCGCGTTTTCAAGCTGGGCCGCGGACGAACTGAAAGCCGGCGACGAACTCGACGTGATGACGCCGACCGGCCGCTTCGGCGTTGCGCATGCGCCTGACGCGGCGCGGGTCTATGTCGGCTTTGCCGCAGGAAGCGGCATCACGCCGATCCTGTCGATCGTCAAGGGCGTGCTGGCGCGCGAGCCGAACAGCCGTTTCTTCCTGTTCTATGGCAACCGCTCAACGAACAGCATGCTGTTCCTCGAAGAGCTGGAAGAATTGAAAGACCGCTTCATGCAGCGGTTTTCGCTTTTCCACGTCATCTCGGGCGAGGAGCAGGATATCCCGATTCTGCATGGCCGGCTCGATGGCGAAAAAGTCCGCGTGCTGCTGCGCTCGCTGGTGCCGGCGGGCAGCGTCGATCATGTCTTCATCTGCGGTCCATCAGGCATGAGCGAGGATATCGAGACAACTTGCCGCGAGATCGGCATTGCCGAGGAGCGTATCCACGTCGAGCGTTTCGTCTCCGAGTTTGGCGGCAAACCACGCGCCAGGAAGATCGTCGAGGCGTCCGCGCCGCCGAAGGCGCTGGCCTCACTTGTCATCGACGGCAAGCGCCGTGAGGTGCCGGTGGCCGAGGACGAATCCATTCTCGATGCTGCCCTGCGCGCCGGTATGGACCTGCCGTTCGCCTGCAAGGGCGGCATGTGCTCGACCTGCCGCGCCAAGCTGGTCGAGGGCGACGCACAGATGGAAGTGAACTATTCGCTGGAGCCGTGGGAGCTGAAGGCGGGGTTCATCCTGACCTGCCAGGCGCGGCCGGTGTCGGAGAGGGTTGTGGTCGATTACGATCACGTGTGATGGTCATTCCGGGGCGATGCGAAGCATCGAGCCCGGAATCTCGAGATTCCGGGTCTGGTCCTGCGGACCATCCCGGAATGACGGAGGGAGGAGACCGCAGTGAACGTCAATGCCACGCTTTCGCCCGACGACCTCGCGCGCGCCTGTGCGGACGCGATGTGGAAGGAGGACGACGCCAGCAAGGGCCTCGGCATGCAGATCGTCGAGATCGAGCCGGGCCGGGCGACGCTTTCGATGACGGTCAGGCCCGAAATGGTCAACGGCCAGCGCATCGCCCATGGCGGCTTTATCTTCACGCTGGCGGATTCCGCCTTTGCCTTTGCCTGCAACAGCCACAACGAGCGCGCGGTGGCGGCGCAGTGCGACATCGCCTTCATCAGGCCAGGCAAGCTCGGCGATCGGCTGGTCGCGAC
>JACDAG010000613.1 GCA_013695565.1 Bradyrhizobium sp. | reverse complement strand
GGATCGAACACCGCTTCCGAGGTCGCGGTCATGACCGTGAAACAGCCGCGCGGGCCGTCGTCGCCCGAAAGCTACATGTCGAGCGCGATGCCATAGATGCGCTCCAGCATCGGCCGCAGCGGCCTATCGGCGGCGAACACTTCGCCCATCCGCGCGCGGGCGCGGTTGCGATAGCTCTCATAGGTCTTCTTGTAGAGTTCGCGCTTGTCGCCGAACGCGCCATAGAGGCTCGGCCGGTTCATGCCGGTGGCGGCGCTAAGATCGTCGAGCGAGGTCGCCGCGAATCCATCCTTCCAGAACACGTCGAGCGCGCGCGCCAGCGCCACGTCCGGCTCATAGGCGCGCGGCCGCCCGCGGCGCTTCGGCGCCACACCGGTCAAAGCAACTAACGGCTTGGCAGCTTGAGGTTTTCCGGGCTTTTGGCGCACGAATGGCACCGGCGGATTTCTTTTTTGTACCATCTTGCAAATAATCCTTGACGCTTATTTATACGAAGCGGTACATAAATCAACCGTAGCCGTGACCAAGATCTAAACGCAAGACTGAAACCCAAAGGGAAATTCGACCATGGACCTTTATTTCTCGCCCCTCGCCTGCTCGATGGCAACAAGGATCGCGCTCTATGAGGCCGGCAGCCAGGCCAACTTCATCGAGGTCGACCCGAAGACCAAACGGGTGCTGAAGGACAATTCGGACTTCTACGCGGTCAATCCGCTCGGCCTCGTGCCTGTGGCGCGGACCGACGACGGCGTCACGTTGACCGAGAACGCCGCGATCCTGCAGCACGTCGCCGAGCGATTGAGCGATTCGAGCATCGGCGCCAAGCCCGGCATCGAACGTTCCAAGCTGCAGCAATGGCTGTGCTTCATCGGCACCGAGTTGCACAAGGGCCTGTTCACGCCGCTGCTCGGCAAGACGGTGCCGGCGGAGGTCAAGGCCTATACGCTGGAGAAGTATCTTTCGCGCCTCGACTACCTCAACAAATATATGGAGGGGCGTGAATTCGTGCTCGACCATTTCAGCGTGGCGGATGCCTATCTCACCACCGTGCTGAACTGGAGCATCGCCACCCCGATGATCGATTTTGGCAAATATCCAGCCGTGAAGGATTATCTCGAGCGGATGAAGAAGCGGCCGAGCGTCGCCAAGGCGCTGGCCGAGGAGTTCGCGCTGTACCAGGCCGAAATCGCCCGGCACAAGGCGGCGGCGTAAGGAAGTCTCTCACCACGAGTCGTCCCGGCCTTGAGCCGGGACCCATACCGCGGAATCTTTCATTGGGGCAGTTTGGTCGACGCCTTTCGTCCAACTACTCCCTGTGGTTATGGGTCCCCCGATGCGCAATTGCGCATCTGAGGTCAAGCCCGGGACGACACAGTGTAAGATCGCACCTCATTTCGCCAGCAGACGCGCTTTCATATCCGCCATCGCCTGCCCGAACACCTTGGCGTCGTCGAGCGCACGCGCCAGCACCAGCGCGCCCTGAATGGTCAAGAGCGCATCCGCGGAACGTCGCCGCGACACGCCTGCACTGAAGCCGGCGCGCCGCAGCGCTAGCGCCAGCGCATCGTTCCAGCGGCTGAAATAATCCTGCACTTGAGCGGCAAAAATATCCCGCGACGCCCCCAGCGCGATGACGCCGACCAGGCAGACGCGATGACCGGAGTGGAAATAGCGGTCGACGCCCGCGGTCATTTCGGCAATGGCACGCACGGGATCATCGGACTTGCGCAGGGCAGCGAAGATGTTGACCTCGAACCAGTGATCGATCTCGGCCAGAACTTCCGCCGCCATCTGCGCTTTGCCGTCGGGAAAGAAATGATAGAGGCTGCCCTTGCCGAGCCCCGTTGCCTCGCCGATCAGCGCCAGCGTCGCGCCTTCATAGCCGTGGCTGCGGAACACCTCCGAGATCAGCGGCAGCAGATCGGCGCGTTCGGACGCGGCCTTGATAGTTCCCTTGGCCATGGCGCCGCTAGAACGGGCTCTCGCCCAGGCCCGCGACATCGGCCGGGCGCGATCCGGGTGCGGCCCAGTGAAAGCGCCGGTCTTTTTCCGCGATCGCGTGATCGTTGATGCTGGCCTCGCGACGGCGCATCAGGCCGTGCTCGTCGAACTCCCACTGCTCGTTGCCATAGGAGCGATGCCACTGCCCGGCATCGTCACGCCATTCATATTGAAAGCGCACCGCGATGCGGTTGGCGTCGAACGCCCAGAGATCCTTGATCAGGCGATATTCATGCTCTTTCGCCCATTTGCGGGTGAGGAATTCGACGATCGCAGCGCGGCCAGAGAAAAATTCGGCGCGGTTACGCCACGTGCTGTCCTCGGTATAGGCCAGCGATACCCGTACCGGATCGCGCGAATTCCAGGCGTCCTCCGCCATGCGGGCTTTCTGGGCAGCGGTCTCTCGCGTGAACGGCGGCAATGGCGGGCGCGACATCGAGTTCTCCAGCGTTGAACAGAACTGGAAGATTGTACCGATCGGTACAGAGAGTCAAGACACCGAGCCGCACTCAATGAGATCGGCTGTCAACAGCCTCGGCAGATCGAAGGACTGCGAGTGTTGAACAAGTCGTCGGCGGCTTTCCTGTTCCTTTCGGAAAACAACGGGACGAAGAACTTCCACTCATCAAAATACTCAATCGGCAATTTATAGGGTTGGCACGCGTTGAGGGCTTTAACTGCGCTCTCATGATACGCCTTATCGTAGTCTGAGGTGGCGGGCTTCTCTGCCACTGGCTGCTCCGCCAGCAGGCCATCGCGTGTCAGGCGAATCGTGAAGGCAGCCTCGACGGTCGCGTCACCGCCATTAGGTTTCTTCCAACACCTCTCCACTTGAGACTTGAACATCGGTCCCCAGGCCGCAGCACGGTTGGCTTTGCGTTGTGCCGCCGAGGCCGGAACAAGGGCCGATG
>JACDAG010000566.1 GCA_013695565.1 Bradyrhizobium sp. | reverse complement strand
CCTTTGAGATGTTTGCGCTTGGCGAACCCGTGGATGCCGCTTCCGCGCTGGCGTGGGGCATTGCCAGCCGCGTGGTGCCGCTGGCGCAGCTCGATGCCGAGGCCAGGGCGCTTGCGGTGCGTCTGGCGAAACAACCGGCCGGCGCGGTCAGCGCGACCAAGCGGCTGATGCGCAATCCCGAGGTGCTGATGGCGCAGATACTGGCAGAGAGCGAACGGTTCGCCGAACGGTTGAAGACGATGGAGGCGCGCGAAGCCTTCACGGCGTTCGCCGAGCGCCGGCCGCCGGATTTCTCAAAACTAGCGGCAACTTGACCGGTTCAGACACCCCCGCTACCTCTTTTCCCCAAGGGGCGTGGCAGGGGAAACCAATGAACAACAACAATAATAATGACGTTTCCGAATTCGATTACGTCATCGTCGGCGCCGGCTCGGCCGGATGCGTGCTGGCCAATCGGCTGAGCGCCGACGGCAAGCATTCGGTGCTGCTGCTGGAGGCCGGACCGAAGGACAGCAATCTCTGGATCCATGTGCCGCTCGGCTACGGAAAACTGTTCAAGGAAAAATCGGTCAACTGGATGTACCAGACCGAACCCGAGCCCGGCTTGAACGGCCGGCAGGTGTTCCAGCCGCGTGGAAAAGTGCTCGGCAGTTCGAGCTCGATCAATGGTCTACTATATGTGCGCGGCCAGCACGAGGATTACGACCGCTGGCGCCAGCGCGGCAATGCCGGCTGGGGTTATGACGACGTGCTGCCTTACTTCAAGAAGGCCGAAAACCAGCAACGCGGCGGCGACAAGTATCACGGCACCGGCGGCCCGCTGCCGGTGTCGGACTGGCGTCATGCCGATCCGCTGTCGGAAGCTTTTGTCACCGCGGCCGCCGAAGCGGGGATTCCGACCAATCCGGATTTCAATGGCGCGACGCAGGAAGGCGCCGGTTTCTTCCAGACCACCACAAACCGCGGACGCCGCGCCAGCTCGGCGTTCTCGTATTTGCGCCCGGCCAAGAACCGCAGCAATCTGCACATCGAAACTTCGGCGCTGGCGCAGCGCATCCTGTTCGAGGGCCGTCGCGCCAAAGCGGTCGAATACAAACAGGAAGGTCGCGTGCGCGTGGCGCGGGCGCGCAAGGAAATCCTGGTCTCCAGCGGCGCGTATAATTCGCCGCAATTGCTGCAGCTCTCCGGCGTCGGTCCGGCGGGTCTGTTGAAGAGCCACGGCGTCGAGGTGGTGCTCGACGCGCAAGGCGTCGGCAACGATCTGCAAGATCATTTGCAGGTGCGGCTGGTGACGCGCTGCGCCCAATCCATCACGCTGAACGATATCGTCAACAACCCGGTTCGACGGGTGATGGCCGGGCTGCAATATGCGGCGTTTCGCAAGGGTGCGCTGACGATCGCGGCCGGGACGTCAGGCGCGTTCTTCAAGACCAGTCCGCGGTTGGCCTCGCCCGACATCCAGATCCACTTCCTGCCGTTCTCGACCGACAAGATGGGCGAGAAGCTGCATGCACAGTCCGGCTTTACCGCGTCGGTCTGCCAGCTGCGCCCCGAAAGCCGCGGCTCGTTGCGCATCAAGAGCGCGGACCCCAGCGTGCCGCCGGAAATCCGGATCAATTATCTCGCGACCGAAACCGATCGCCGCGCCCTCATCGACGGCATAAGGATCCTGCGCAAGATACTGGCCGCGCCCGCGTTGAAACCGTACGCGATCGGCGAGGTCGATCCCGGACCGAAGGTCGCGAGCGACACCGATCTGCTGGATTTTTGCCGCCGCACCGGCAGCACCGTCTATCATCCAACCTCGACCTGCCGGATGGGCAACGATCCCCTGGCCGTGGTCGACCAGCGGCTGAAGGTGCGCGGCATCGAGGGCCTGCGCGTGGTCGATGCTTCCATCATGCCCGACCTGATGTCGGGCAATACCAATGCGCCCACCATCATGATCGCCGAAAAGGCGTCCGACATGATTTTGGAGGATGCGCGCTGAGGGGTTAAGCCGATGACGGAATCCTTGCTGCTGTCAGTGAATTGCCCCCTCGCATCCGCGCCCGCGTGGGAGAGATCGAGCAGGTGCGCTCGCGGTCGCGGAGGCTAATCTGCGATCCGCTCGCGCGTTCTTCTATGAAGCGGTCGATGAGGCCTGGCAGCTGGCGCGTCAAAGCGGCGCGATCGAGATGCGCCACCGCGCTTCGCTGCGCCTTGCCGCAATCCATGCGACCAGCACCGCATCGGACGTGACGCGCAGCATGTACGATCTCGGCGGCGGCTCGTCGGTGTTGCTGTCGTCGCCGTTGCAACGCCGCTTTCGCGACGCCCATGTCACGACCGAGCACATCATGGTGGCGCCGCCGACCTATGAACTCTCTGGGCGCGTGTTCATGGGGCTGCCGGTGGACAAGAGTGCGTCGTTGGGAGCGCCCGTCAGCCCTCGTACGCCCGCACCCGCTTCAGCATCTGCTCGACATGCGCGATCGGCGTCTCCGGCTGGATGCCGTGGCCGAGGTTGAAGATCAGCCGGCCTTTGGCGTAATTCGCCAGCACGTCGTCGACCGCGCGATCGAGCGCCGCACCGCCCGCGATCAGCGCCAGCGGATCGAGATTGCCCTGCACGGCGACGAGGTTCTGCACGCGCTCGCGGATCAGCGACGGCTCGGCCGCCCAGTCGATGCTGACGGCGTTGATGCCTGTTGCCTCGACATAGGCCGGCAGCAGTGCACCGGCCCCGCGGGGAAAACCGATGATCTTCGCATCGGGCGCTTGCGCCCGCACGCCCGCGACGATGCGCTTTGCCGGCTCGATCGACCAGCGCTGGAATTCGCGCGGCGGCAATACGCCGGCCCAGGTGTCGAAGATCTGCAGCACGTCGGCGCCGGCCTTGAGCTGGCCGAGCAGATACTGGATCGAATTCTCCACCAGCACGTCGATGATTTTCGCAAACGCCTCGGGATGGCGATAGGCCATCATCCGTGCCGGCGCCTGATCCGGCGTGCCCTGGCCTGCGACCATATAGGTCGCCACCGTCCACGGCGCGCCGCAGAAGCCGATCAGCGCGATGGTGGGATCGAGTTCGCGGCGAACGCGGCGCAGCGCTTCGTAGACCGGTTCCAGCTTGCTGAAATCGGCCTGGGTCGCCAGCGTCGCGACCTGCTCCGGCGTATTCATGGGATCGAGCCGCGGGCCTTCGCCGACCTCGAAGCGCACCGAGCGGCCGAGCGCGTAGGGGATGACGAGAATATCGGAAAAGATGATGGCGGCATCGAAGTTGAAACGGCGGATCGGCTGCAGCGTGACTTCGGCGGCGTATTCCGGCGTGAAGCAGAGATCGAGAAAACCGCCGGCCTTGGCGCGCAGCTCGCGATACTCCGGCAGATAACGCCCGGCCTGCCGCATCATCCAAATCGGCGGTACCGCCTGCCGGGTGCCGGACAAGACGTCGAGAAAGGGCTGTTGGGATTTCTGGGTCAACGAAAGGTTCCTGCGGCAATGGCTGATATTTGAGGCCTCTGATAACAGCAGGTTCCCGCTTGGCCAAGGCAAGATGTGGAACAGACGCAGATGCGGGACGTTATCTCGGCAATGGAGGAACCACATGGCTGAGAAATTTGATCCTGCGCCGTATGACAAACACGCCGGCGACCCCCGTGAAGCGCTGCTGGCCGATCGGAAAATGCACGAAAAGCTCGATGCCGGGCTGGAGGGCAGTTTTCCGGCGTCCGATCCCCTGAGCGCCGCGCAACCGGCGCCGTCGAAACATGACGGCAAAATCGACGATGAGACGCTCTGGGAAAAGCTGCGCGCGGTTTTCCGGTAACGTCATGAAGACTGAATTCAACCATGCCGCCAACGACTCGCCGCGCAGCGGCAGTTCGAAGAAAGTGGCGCCTGCAGTCTGGGCTGCGATCATCGCTGTGATGATCGCGGCCGTGATTTGGTTTGGCATGCACGCGTGATGCGGACAGCGCGTGTATCGCGCGTAATCTGCTCGGAACGATTCACATTTCCGCGAATTGCTCCCCTGATAAATTCTTAGAGAGGAACATGCGATGATTAAGCATCTTGCAATAGCTGCCGTCGCGATAGCTGGAATTTCGTTCGTACAGCCGGTGGCTGCACAAGACGTAGGCGTTGGCGTTGGTCCCGCGGGCGTTGGCGTCACCGTCGGTAGCGGCCGTGACGACCGCTATCGCGACCGTGAAGTGATCCGCGAGCGTCAGTATCGCGATCGGGACGAGACCGTCGTGATCAAGCGTAATCGCGATCGCGATCCAGACCGGAAGGTCATCATCGAGCAGCGCGAGCGCTAATAAGTAGCGTTGAGTTATTGAAACGGCCTCCCTTGCGGAGGCCGTTTTTCGTTTGGTGTGCCGAGCATGATCGACAGCTTGGAGGTGGAAGTCCTTTACCCAGCCTGATGGCGGCGAAGGGTTAGCGAAGCGCAAGGGCGTCATCGCGAGGTGGGGTCTGAAGGAAGCGTGGAGCAA
>JACDAG010000611.1 GCA_013695565.1 Bradyrhizobium sp. | reverse complement strand
GTACATGATGGATCGCCTTACGCCGGAACCGGAAGAAGATCGATGGTGAGGCCTTCCGACCGGATATGTTCGCGGAGATTGCCGGGCTTGATTGCGCCGCCATCCTCGAGTTCGACCGGCGCGATATAGGGACCGATTGCGCCGACGTCATCGGCGGTGGCTTCACCAAGCAGTGTTCGCGCCTCATCCGAGGTGCGCACGATCGCGGCGTCCGACAAATTGGCCGACCAGCCTTGCTGCGTGGTGCGGTAGATCACAACGCCATCCCAGGTCCGGTTGGCGGTGACCATCGAGGGGCCGGTGAGCTTGATTTTCTTTTGTTCGAGCGGAGAGGTCATTCGGCAACTTCCAGCAGTTGGGAGATCACTTGATTGGGATCGGCGAGGTTTGAATGAGCAAGGCGCCACGGCGCGGAATGCGCGACGACGTCGCCGATGATGAGGATGGCGGGACCGCCATCGATTTTTTCGACCAGCGCCGGCAGATGTTCGAGCGTGCCGACCACGGCCTGCGCGTCCGGCCGCGTCACCCGCGCGAACACGCCGACCGGCGTTTGCGGCAGGCGTCCGGCAGCCAAAAGACCCGCACGGATCGACGGAGCGGCAGTCATGCCCATGTAGACCACGATGGTCATCTTCTTGTCCGTCAGCACCGACCAATCGACGGTTTCGGCATCCCTGGCCTTATGCGCAGTGAGGAAGGTGATGCGCAGCGCCTCGTGCCGATAGGTCAGTGGCGCTTCGAATTGCGCCGCGGCGCCGAGCCCTGCGGTAATGCCCGGCACCACCGAATAGGCGACGCCCGCCTCGCGCAATGCTTCGATTTCTTCACCGCCACGGCCGAAGATGAAGGGATCGCCGCCCTTCAGCCGCACCACGCGCTGGCCTGATCTGGCGGCCTCGATCAGCAATTGATTGATCGCATCCTGGCCGATGCCGGGCTTGCCGACGCGGCGACCGACCGGAATGCGCGAGGCATCGCGGCGAATGCGATCGAGAATTTCGGGCGAGACCAGTTCGTCATAGAAGACGACGTCGGCATCCTGCAACGCGCGCAGCGCCTTGACGGTAAGCAGATCGGGATCGCCCGGTCCGGCGCCGACCAGCGTGACGCGGCCCTCGGCCTTGCCTTGCGCATTCGCGCCGGCGAATGACGAGGGATCTGCGATCGCCTGCAGTTGGCTGGTCGCTTCGTCCTGGCGCCCGGCCAGCACCAGCGCACCGATCGGCCCGTCGATCACGCGCTCCCAGAAACGCCGGCGCAATGCAAATTCGGGAATGCGCGCATGCATCGCCTTGCGAAAGCCGCCGATGAAACCGGCGAGATCGCCGATCCGCGCCGGCAGCATGGCTTCGATCGACTCGCGCACGCGGCGCGCCACTACAGGTGAAGTGCCGCCGGTTCCGACGGCAACCACGACATCGCCGCGATCGACGATGGCGGGAAAGATGAAAGTCGAATGGACGAGGTCGTCCATCACGTTGACGGGCAGCCCGACCGCCTTTGCGCGCGCCGACATTGCAACGCCGACATCGCCGGCGCCGGCGCAGAGGATCGCAATGACGCCACCGAGATCGGCCGCGAGCGGATCGCCCTTGGCCAGTTCGATCCGCGCGACGTCAGCCGCATCGAGCCCGCTGACATCTTGATTGCCGTCGGTTGCGAACCAGCGAACCCGCGCACCGGCGGCGCTGAGCAAACGCAATTTCGCGCGCACGAGATCGCCGGCTCCGACGAGCAGCACCACGCCGCTTTGCAGATCGAGAAACACGGGCAGAAATCGCATGCGACACTCGCTTCCCCAAAATCCGGGGTTGACTGGAATTATTTTCTATATATGTCTCGCGCAACGGCTGCAAAGAGAAAATTATTTCTTCTCTATTGCAGTGCAACTATAGAATTTTCGCCTCCAAAGGCCAAGGCCCAGAGATGCATCTTCTCGACAATGATTCCGCCAAAGACCGGTTGCGTGGCGCCGACCTCAACGGCGGCCCTGCCGTCCAGAAAATTTTGGCCCATGGCCAGCTGCCGCCGCCCTCGATGGATCACCTCGACGAGCTCGAGGCGCAGAGCATCTACATCCTGCGCGAAGCGTTCGCGCGGTTGAAGAAGCTGGCGCTGCTGTGGTCGCTGGGCAAGGATTCCAACGTCATGATCTGGCTGGCGCGCAAGGCCTTCTTCGGCCGCGTGCCGTTCCCGGCCCTGCATGTCGACACCGGCAAGAAATTTCCGGAGATGTATGCGTTCCGCGATCGTTTCGGAAAAGAATGGGAGCTCGATCTCAAGGTAGAGCCCTGCCCGTCGATCGACGCCATCGACCCGACCTTGCCGCCGGCCGCACGCTCCGCCGCGCGCAAGACCGAAGGTCTCAAATGGGCGCTCACCAAATACGGTTTCGACGGCCTGATCGCCGGCATCCGCCGCGACGAGGAAGCCACCCGCGCCAAGGAACGCGTGTTTTCACCGCGCGGCCTAGAAGGCGGCTGGGACGTGCGCGATCAGCCCCCGGAATTCTGGGACCATTTCAATGCCTCGCCGCCGCAAGGCGCGCACTTGCGCATCCACCCGATCCTGCATTGGACCGAGGCCGACATCTGGGCCTACACCAAGCGCGAGAACATCCCGATCATTCCGCTTTATCTGTCGAAGGACGGCAAGCGTTATCGCTCGCTCGGCGATCAGGACATCACCAATCCGGTGGCATCGACCGCCTCCAGCATCGATGAGATCCTGATTGAGCTCGACGGCACCAAGGTGCCGGAACGTGCGGGCCGCGCGCTCGATCACGAAACCGAAGATGCATTCGAGCGCCTGCGCGTCGCCGGTTATCTCTGACGGACATTTGGTGTGAGTGCTGCGATGAACATGATTCTCCCCTCAAGCGTTTCGGCGACACCCAACGGCACCACGCGGCCGCAGATTCGCATCGTCATCGTCGGCCATGTCGACCACGGCAAATCCACGCTTGTCGGCCGGCTGCTGCACGAAACCGGCAGCCTGCCCGAGGGCAAGCTGGAAATGCTGAAAGCGGTCAGCGCGCGCCGCGGCATGCCGTTCGAATGGTCGTTCCTGCTCGACGCGCTGCAAACCGAACGCGACCAGGGCATCACCATCGACACCACGCAGATCCGTTTCCGCACCATGTCGCGCGACGTGGTGCTGATCGACGCCCCCGGCCACGCCGAATTCCTGCGCAACATGATCACCGGCGCCTCGCAGGCCGACGGTGCGGTGCTGATCATCGACGCGCTGGAAGGCGTGCGCGACCAGACCCGCCGGCACGGCTATCTGCTGCATCTGCTCGGGATCAAGCAGGTCGCCGTCGTCGTCAACAAGATGGACCGGGTCGATTTCAGCGCCGATCGCTTCAAGGAGATCAGCGACGAGATTTCCGCGCATCTGATCGGCCTCGGCGTAACGCCGTCGGCGGTGATTCCGATTTCCGCGCGCGACGGCGACGGCGTTGCCGAACGCACGCCGCGGATCGAATGGTATGACGGGCCGACCGTGGTCGAGGCGCTGGATGCGCTC
>JACDAG010000588.1 GCA_013695565.1 Bradyrhizobium sp. | reverse complement strand
GGTCACGAGCGCGTCGGCGCGCGGCTTGTCCCCGCTCCACGGCCCGGTCGCCACCACAGCGTCGGGCGAGTGGATCTGGTGCAGGCTGAGAAAGCGATCGGGGGCGACCGCCATCTGCTCGGCCATCCGCCGGCGATTTTCCGCGACATCTGCGGCGTCATCGTTCGAACCGAGGCCGCCATTGAGGCCTTGGTAAATTCCACCGGACACGCCGCCCTCGCGGCTGAAGAAGGCGTGGCGCAGGCCCGGAATAGCCGAAAGCAACGACGATCCGAACGTCATGGCTCGTCCGCTTCGTCTGACGCCGGTTCGTCGGACAGGCCCGCGACCGAGGTGAGATGCGGCTCGGTGATGGCGAGCACCTTGAACATCGAGCCCATGCCGCCGCGGCCGCTATCGGTCAGCCGCTTCAGCGCGTTGGAAATATCGGCGGACACTTCCGGCGTGGTCTTGCCCATCAGCGTGACCGCGCGGGTCTCGATGCCGAGCCGCTTGAGGAAATCGCCCTGCGTCACCGGGCCGTGGACCCGCGCGCCGATGTCCTCGGCGGCGCGCACCAGCGCCTGGAAGTCGACATGCGCCGTGACGTCGGCCTGGCCTGGGTTCTTCAGGGGATCGGCGAAGCTATGACGGGCGATGGCCTGGAAGGTGTCGCCGGCATCGCTGCGCAGATGGCCGTAATCGATGATCAGCGCCGCGCCGTCCTGATCGCGCACGCGCGTGGCGATCTTCATGATCTCGGCATCGGGTCGCCATTCGAACACGGCGCCGACCGGGGCGGCGCGCACCAGCGGCGGCAACAGCACCTCGAAGCGCGGCGTCGGCTCGTCGGCGGCCGCGAATACCAGCTTGCCGCTGTCGTCGAGCTTGACCACACGCTCGTGCCAGCCGGTCTCGCGCTTCACCACCTGGTGGATCGGCAGCACGTCGAAATATTCGTTGGCGAAAATGACCGATGGCCCCTCGGGCACCTCATCGATGCTGTCGTGCCAGGAGATGTTGCGCACGCCGGACAGCGTCGCGCGCTGCTTCTCGCGCAGCACCGGGTTGATCTCGACGAGGTGGATGTTGAGCGATTGATAGAGCGGCGGCAGCACCCGGAGCGCGCGCAGCGCGTCCGCCATCATGGTGCCGCGACCCGGTCCAAGTTCGATCACCCGCAGCATCGGCGGCGAGCCAATCGCCTTCCAGACCGAGGCGGCCCACAATCCCAGCAATTCGCCGAACATCTGGCTCACTTCGGGGGCGGTGGTGAAATCGCCCTCGCGGCCGAGCGGATCCCGCGACACGTAGTAACCGTGCTCGGGATGCATCAGGCACAATTCCATATAGCGCCAGACCGGCATCGGGCCCGACGATTTGATCAGCTTCCTGATCTCGGATTGCAGCGGCGAATATTCGGTCACGGATGGCCTTGGTTAAATGTACTTCTGCAAATGCTCCGGCGCCTTGCGCCATGCCATCACAATCAGGATGGCTCCGGCAATGATCATCGGCACCGACAACAGCATACCCATAGTCAGCCCGCCCCACAAAAATCCAAGCTGGGGATCGGGTTCGCGGAAGAATTCGCTGATAATACGTGCAATTGCGTAGATCGCGATGAAGCTGCCGAGGATCAGGCCCGGTCGTTTCAAGGCGCCCATCCGAATCATGACTGCCAGGACGATAAACAGCAGGAGGCCCTCGAGCCCCGCCTCATAGAGCTGGCTGGGGTGGCGCGGCAGCGGTCCGCCATCGGGGAACACCATCGCCCAGGGCACGCTGGAATCCGCCGGGCGGCCCCACAACTCGCCCTTGATGAAGTTGGCGAGCCGTCCCAGGAACAATCCGATCGGTCCGACCCCGGTGGTGATGTCGCCGAGCGAGAGGATCGGGATATCGTTTTTACGGCAGAACAGCATCACCGCCGCGACGCAGCCGAGGAAGCCGCCGTGAAACGACATGCCGCCATTCCACAAGACGAAAATCTGGGCCGGATGCTCGGCAAAGAAAGCGGGGTTGTAGAACAGGACATAACCGGCGCGGCCGCCGACGATGATGCCGATCGTGACCCACAGGATGAAATCGTCGAGCTGCAGCAGCGTGATCGGTGCCGGCCCGCCCCATAATCTCTCATTCTTGACCAGCGCTCGCGCGTAAAGCCAGCCCAGCACGATGCCGGCGATATAGGCCAGCGCGTACCAGCGGATCGCGATCGGCCCGATCGAGATCGCGATCGGATCGATTTCCGGGAAGGCAATGGTAAGGAATGGCATCGGGCTCACAGGGCTTTGGTGTAGACGGCATAGGCCACGCCGAAGATCGGCGGAGCGTCATAGGCTTTAACGAAACCCATCTTGAGATACATCGGCAACGCCACCGTCATGATCGGACTGGTGTGAAGCGCGATCAGTGGCGCGCCGTCGCGTTTGGCCCTGGCGATGCATTCGTTGCTCAAGGCGTGCCCGATCCCTTTGCCACGAAGCGCGGGGTCCACGACCAGCATGCGGATGATCGGCCAGCGCTGGTCGAAGAACGGCGCCTTGGGACGATTCGGTCCGAAATAGGCCACGGCGCCTGCGATCGCGTGCTGAAACTCGGCAATGATGACTTCCCCGCTGGCGCTGAGATCGGAGGTCCTTGACAGGCCGGCGAGCATCGCCGGCCAATCCTGGTAGTGGTCGCGAAACTGGCCGAAGGCCGCGACGGCCAGCCGGTTCAGGTCTTCCGCATCCGAAGTTTGATAATCCCTGATTCGGATTTCAGTTGCCGGATCTTGCATCGGAACCTTGCTTTGGAGCCTTGCGATCAGGTGGCGAGATTGCGGCGATACAGCGCCAGCAGCCGCTCCCAATGCCGCTCCGCCGCGTCGCGGTGATAGACCGGCCGCTTCGGGAAGGCGAAGCCGTGATGGGTGCCCGGGTAGATCTCTACCTCATTGTTCGAGCCCTTCATGCCCACTTTCAACTTCTCGATGATTTCAGCGGGCGCGTAGATGTCGGTTTCGGCGCAGGCGAAATACAGTTCAGCCTTGGTCTTGCCGGCGGCGATATGGGGGCTGTCGGGCTGGTCGGTCGCCAGATGCGTGCCGTAGATCGAGGCGGCGGCTTTCACCTGTCCCGGGAAATGCGTCGCCGCGTTGACCGCGTAGCGGCCGCTCATGCAGTAGCCGACGGTGCCGACGATCGCGGTGTTCGCGGCCTTTTGGGTGGCGGCATAGGCGAGCAGGGCCTTGGTATCCTCCATCACCATCGGAATATTGATCGAGTTCATGAACTCGAACATCCGCTTGCGCTCGGGCGCATCCGGATCCGGCGGGATCGATCCGAGCTCCATGACGCCGGAGCGGTAGTACATATTGGGCAGCATCACGTAATAGCCCGAGGTCGCGAGCCGCCGCGCCATGTCGCGCAGTTCCTCGCGGATCGCCGGCGCGTCCATGTAGTAGATAATGACGGGGAAAGGACCGCCGCGTTCGGGATGGGTGATGAAGGTGGTGGTACGGCCGTCTTTGGTCGGAATTTCGATCTGCTGGTCGATCATGGGGCGTTTCTTCTCGTTC
>JACDAG010000571.1 GCA_013695565.1 Bradyrhizobium sp. | reverse complement strand
GGCTTGACCGGGCGATCCAGTACGCCGCGGCGTCTCGGCACCATGGCTGGCGTCTCTGGAATACTGGTCGCCCGGTCATAGGCGAGCGTGAGCGACGCCGTCCTTCGGACGGCTATGCCGGGCGATGACAGCGGTGTTTGTTTCCATCTCAGGAGGACGTCCAAGTGACCCGACCGTTCGAAGGCGTGAAGATTCTCGACTTCACGCAGGTGCTGGCCGGCCCCTATGCGAGTTACCAGCTCGCGCTGCTCGGCGCCGATGTCATCAAGGTGGAGCGGCGCGAGGGCGAGGACATGCGCCGCACGCCGCTTTCGCGCGAATGGGCCGAGCGCGGTCTTGCCCCGGGCTGGCAGGCGATCAACGGCAACAAGCGCAGCCTGACGCTCGACCTCTCGAAGCCGGACGCGATTGACATCGTCAGGAAGCTCGCCGCGCAAGCCGACGTGGTGATGGAAAATTTCCGCCCCGGCGTGATGGACAAGCTCGGCATCGGCTATGCGGCATTGTCGGCGATCAACCCGCGGCTGATCTATTGCGCGATCTCCGGCTTCGGCCAGACCGGTCCGGCGCGACTCGGCGCCGGCTATGACGGCAAGATCCAGGCGCTGTCCGGCATCATGTCCATCACCGGCCACGCCGAGACCGGACCGACCCGCGCGGGCTTTGCGGTCTGCGACGTCCTGTCCGGCTCGACCGCGGCGTTCGGCGTCTCCAGCGCGCTGTTCCAGCGCACCCATACCGGCAGGGGCCAGATGGTCGACGTCTCCATGCTGGAGGCGACGCTGGCGTTCCTGTCGGGGCAGGTGGCGGACTATTCGGTCGCCGGCCATCGCCAGCAACTCTCCGGCAATCAGGCCGTCAGCCGCCGGCCAACCGCCAATCTGTTCAAGGCCGGCGAAGGCTATTTGCTGCTCGCCGTCAACAGCGAGAAGCAATACCAGTCGCTGATGAAGGCGCTCGGCCGCGCCGATGCGCTGGAAGATCCGCGCTTTGTCGACTGGTTCGCGCGTCAGGAAAACGAGCCGGCGCTGCGGGCCGTCATCGAGGAAGCGCTGTCGAAAAAGGATCCGCGCGAGTGGGAGACGATCCTCGACGCGGCCGGTGCGCCCTGCGCCAGCATCTGGAAGGTCGAGGAAGTGATCGATCATCCGCAGATTTTGGCACGCGGCGCCATTCAGGAAATCGACACGCCCTATGGCCGGCTGCGTTTTGCCGGCAGTGGCTTCCAGCTCGCCCATGGCGGCGGCAAGCTCGACCGCATGGCGCCCGCACTCGGCGCCCACACCGACGAGGTGTTGGCCTCGCTCGGCTTTGACGCAACCGCGATCGCGGATTTGCGCACCCGCGAAATCGTCTAGCTGCATCCGCGATGGAGCTGCGCTCCCTCCCCCGCTTGCGGGGGCGGGTTGGGGTGGGGGTGCTGCCGCGAGTCATACCATTCGTGTGGAGAGAGTTTCCCCCACCCGCATCGCATCATTCGATGCGATGCGACCTAAGTGCGAGCTTCGCTCGTCTCGACCCCGCAAGCGGGAAAGGTGAAGCACCGGCCGCTTCAAAAGCCACCCAGTTCTAATCCAGCCCGATCGCATGCACCGCCATCGGACGCGCCGTGTCAGGCGCAGCCATACGGCTGTTGACGACGCTCGATGCGGACGCCAGCACCACCAGAAAGAATATCCAGACTTTCATTTCACGCGCCTTCGATGATAATGAAATTGGCATCCGCGTTGGCCTGGCGGATGGCCTTTGCCTTCTGATATTCGTCGCTGCGGTAACAGGCGGTCGCCGTGGCGAAATTGGCGAACTCGACGACGACGTTGTGCTCTCGCGCCTGCCCCTCCATCAACTCGAACGCGCCGCCGCGCACGGCGAATTTGGCGCCGAATTTTTCGAAGGCCGGGCGCGCGGCAGCGAGGTAAGCCGGGTATTGCGCCGGCTGATGAACGCTGACGCGCACGATCCAGTATGCTTTGGCCATGATGGTTCTCCGTGGGGTTAAGCGAGGGCGCGGCGCGCCGATGCATCAGTGATGTGAACTCAGATCAATCTGGTCGAGTTGGCCGGCGGCACGTAGCGCTTCGCGGCAAGACGCACCTGTTCGTCGATGCGGCTTCTCGCGATGTCGATATCTTTCAGCGAGTAGTCGCTCATGCCGTGCAATTCCGCCGCCGCCTTCCGCTGCTGCTGCCAGCGCCAGAGTGCCGTGTTGGCCATTTGCAAGGTACGAAAGACGCCGGCGAAAGCGCCTGCGCTGAAGTGGGTCAGTTTCATGAGGGTGATCAGCATGGTCGTGT
>JACDAG010000552.1 GCA_013695565.1 Bradyrhizobium sp. | reverse complement strand
GAACGAGCCACGGGCAACAAAGGCCGACCGGCGGTCCGAATCCTTCGCCGCCCGGTGCGTCCGTCTACTTCGTCGGCCTCAAGGACGGTCAGACCGTCCCGACCACCTTCACCGTGAATTTCGGCCTCAAGGGCATGGGCGTCGCGCCCGCCGGCTCCGACAAGGAGAATGCCGGACACCACCATCTGTTGATCGACACCGAGCTGCCGCCGCTTGATCAGCCGATACCGAGCGATTTCAACCATCTGCATTTTGGTGCCGGCCAGACCGAAGCCGAAGTGACCTTGCCGGAAGGCGAGCACACGCTGCAGCTCGTCCTCGGCGACAAGAACCACATTCCGAATACGATTCCGCTGATCTCCGAGCGGATCAAGGTTCGTGTCGTCGCCGCCTCCAAGGTGCCGGCTGCATCCAGCGCGCCCACCCCGTCCGGTACGCCCAGTGCCACCAGCGCGGGCCGCAAGAAATCCCCGGCCGGCGCCAAGGTTTATTTCGTCTATCCGACCAATCGCGGTTACGTCTCGCCGACGCCGGTCATTCGTTTCGGCCTGATCGGCATGGGCGTGGCACCCGCCGGCTTCGAGAAGGTCAATACCGGTCACCACCATCTGCTGGTCGATACCGACGTGCCCAAGCTCGACGAGCCGATCCCGAGCGATTTCAACCATCTGCATTTCGGCGCGGGCCAGACCGAGGCCAAGATCACGCTTCCGATCGGCAAGCATACGCTGCAATTGCTGCTCGCCGACGAGAACCATGTCCCGCACGATCCGCCGGTCATTTCGGAGCAGATCTCGGTTACCGTCACCGCCAGCGGTCGTCCGCCTGGCAAGAAGCGGTATCGCAAATATCGACGCTATTACTAGAGGGGAGCGCTGCCGGAGCCTGATATGAGCACACGTCGTCCGATATGGATTGCAGCTCTGTACAGTCTTGTGCTGCTGACCTGTTCGATCAGCGATGCGAAGGCTGACCGGCGCGTGGCGCTGGTTGTCGGCAACTCGAACTACAGCAATTCGACCCTCTTCCTTTCCAACCCGAAGAACGACGCCACCGATGTCGCAGCGGCCCTGCGCGGGGTTGGCTTTGAGGTGTTGCAGGTCATCGACGCCAACAAGCGCGATCTCGATCTGAACATGGCCAAGTTCGCTCGCCTCGCGATCGACGCCGACGCCGCGTTGTTCTATTACGCCGGTCATGCCGTCCAGTATCAGGGCCGCAACTACCTGATGCCGACGGATGCCGAAGTCGAGGACGAGATCAGCTTCCGTTACCAGATGACGCCGCTCGATGACGTGCGCGCCGCACTTGATCGCGGCGACGGCGTCAAGATCGTCATCCTCGATGCCTGCCGCAACAATCCGATCGTCAACGCGCTTCGCCGCAAGAAGAAGGGCGACAGCCGCGCCGTCGATGCCGTGCGCGGCGGGCTTGCCAAGATCGACAAGGCCCAGGGCATGGTGGTGGCTTATTCCACCGCAGCGGATGAAGTCGCCGCCGACGGCGACGGCCGCAACAGCCCGTTCACCAGCGCGTTCCTGAAACTTCTCAAGGTGCCCGGCCTCGAAATCGAGCAGTTGTTCCGGCGCGTCGCCGCCGACGTCAACGGCACGACCGGAGGCCGCCAGCGGCCGGAAACTTATGTGTCGCTGCTGAGCAATTACTATCTCAACCAGACCGACCGGATCGCGTTCGACAAGGTCAAGGACTCGCCCGATCCCGGCGTGCTCTTGGATTTCGTCGCCAAGTTCCCGACATCGAGCTACGTGGCGGAGGCGCAAACCCGCATCCAGCGCATCGAGGCTGCGGTTCGCGAGCGCCAGAACCAGGAGGCCCGGCAGCGGGAAGCGGCGAAGGTGGCGGAGGAGCAGCGCAAGGCCGAGCGCGAAGCGGCGCTGCGCAAGATGGCCGAGCAGGAAGAGGCGCTGCGCAAGCAGGAGACGTTGCGCGCGCAGGCCGCAGCCGAGAAAGTCCGCAAAGAGCGCGAGGCCGCCCAGGCGCAGGAAGATCAGCGCCTGAAACTGGTGGCCGAGAAAGAGCGCAAGGAGCGTGAAGCCGCAAAAGCCCAGGAAGAGCAACGCGTCAAGCTCGCGGCCGAGCGCGAGCGCAAGCAACGTGAAGACGCGCTGCTGGCGCTGGCCGAGCAGGCACGGACCAAGATCGCTGCGACCAATCCGTCGCTGGCCGGCATATCCACTGAAATCAGGGCGCCGACGCCGTCTGCACCGGTTTCCTCGGAGCAGCCCTGTGATCGCGACAGCGCCATGCTGGCGCAATTGCGCAACAACCCGACGCCTGAAGGCATCGCGCAATTGGAGGCGAGCCTGACCTGCGAGAAACTGCGCGCGCAGGTCGCGCGCTTGCGCGAAAGCCTGTCGTCGGTCGCCATTGCCGCGCCTGCTGTCGCCGCCCAGATCAAGCCGGCCGTCGCTGAAAAAGTGGTTCCGCCGGTCGTGGTCGTCGTGCCGCCACCGCCACCCGCCGCCCCGAAACAGGAAGCGGCGCCGAAGCCGCCGGAACCTCCGAAGGTCGTCGTTGCGACCGTGCAGCCGGCACCCGGTTGTAAACAGGACGAGGCCAGGCTTTCCAAGATCCGCGCCAACCCGTCGCTCGCCGATCTGGTCGCGCTGGAGCGTGACCTCAGCTGTGATCGGCTGCGTCCGCAAATCGTGCGGCTGCGCGAGAGTCTGCCTAAGGAGGCGCCGAAGCCGGATCAGCCGGCGGTTGCGGTCAATCCGCCGGCGCTCCAGTCCGCTCAGTCGACGCCGGCCGAGGTGAAACCGGCGCAATCCGGGCCGATCGTTCAGGTCCGCAGTTGCGACGAGGAGAGGGCCACCTTGGCCAAGCTGCGCGCCAGCCAGTCGCGCGAGGATGTGGTTCGATTCGAGCGCGAACTCGCCTGCGAGCAATTGCGGCCCCAGGTGATCCGGCTGCGGGAAAGCCTGTCCGGCGGTTAGACAAAAAGCCTCTGCCACAGCCTCGGCCGATGCACTTAATTCCTCCATATTGCGGTGGCCTAAGCCGCCTATGAGCCCCGGCAAATCGCTTCTCCAGGCGGTCTGGCGGGCTGTAACTCTTTGAATCAAAACGTGTCCGGATAGGAGTGTTGGCGTTCGCCACATTTGTGGCGGCGTGCTAGAGAACCGCCGGGGCGTTTACTTGCCGAAAAGTCTGTTGGGGTCGACCATATGAATTCCAAAGGGTCCGGATCGGACGCAAAGACCGGCGCCTCGCGCGAATTGCGCGTTGGTGTGATCGGTGCCGGCGTGATGGGCAGCAACCATGCCCGCGTGCTGGCGGGCCTGCCCGGCGTCACGCTGGTCGGTATCGTCGATCCGCTGCCGGAACACCGCGCCCGCGCCACCGCGCTCGCAGGTTGCCGTGCCTTCGAAGGCCTTGAGGAATTGCTTGCCGAGGGCGTCGATGCCGTGACGATCGCAGCACCGACCCATCTCCATCACGAGGTCGCGCTCGCCTGCATCGCGCGCAACATCCACATCCTGGTCGAGAAGCCGATTGCACCTACCGTCCAGGACGGGCGGGACATCGTCGACGCCGCGCACCGCGCCGGCGTCACGCTGATGGTCGGCCATGTCGAGCGCTTCAATCCGGCGGTTGCCGCGATCAAGCAGGCGATCGCGGGCGAGGACATCCTTTCCATCGGCATCACCCGGGTCGGACCGTTTCCGCCGCGCATGTCGAATGTCGGCGTCGTCATCGATCTCGCCGTGCACGATATCGACCTGATCCGCTGGTTCACCGAATCCGAGATCGTCGAGGTGCAGCCGCAGCTCTCCAGCGCGGTCGCCGAGCGCGAGGACATCGCGCTGCTGCAATTCCGCACCGCGTCGGGCGTGCTCGCCCACATCAACACCAACTGGCTGACGCCGTTCAAGGCGCGCAACGTGACGGTCGCGACCCGCGGCAAATACGTAATGGGCGATCTGTTGACGCGTCAGGTGACGGAGTGCTTCGGCTTCAAGCCCGACGGCAGCTATTCGATGCGCCATCTGCCGGTCGGCCATGACGAGCCGCTGCGCGCCGAATTGATCGCGTTCCTCGATGCCGTCCGCACCGGCAATGTGCCGGCGGTCTCCGGCGACGAGGGCGTGGCCAGTCTCGAAATCGCGATCCGCTGCCTGGAAGCGCCGGCCCGGCCGGCGGCCTCGACCGCGCGCAAGGGTCCGCGCCGCATCGCCGGCTGATACTTTCAATCTCATCCGTAGCAAGGCTCCATGAACCAGCACATGCGTCCAGAACCCATTCCCTTCATCGATATCGGAGCCCAACGCCGCCGGCTCGGCAGTGCGATCGATGTCGCAACCAAGCGCGTGCTCGATCACTGCCAATTCATCAGCGGGCCTGAAGTCACGCAACTGGAGACGATGCTCGCCGCCTATAGCGGCGCCAAGAACGTCATCACCTGCGCCAACGGCACCGACGCGCTGGTCATGGTGCTGATGGCGATCGGTGCAGGCAGGGGCGACGCCGTTTTCTGCCCGTCGTTTACGTTTTGCGCCACGGCATCTCCGGTTGCGCGAACCGGTGCGACCCCGTTATTCGTCGATGTCGACGAAACGACATTCAACATGACCCGCGCGTCGCTGGAGCGCGGGATTGCGACCGCAAGGAAGCTTGGCCTTAAGCCAAAGGCCGTAATCCCGGTCGATCTGTTCGGCCAGGGTGCCGATCATGAAGGGATCGGAAAATTGGCACGTGCTGAAGGCCTCTTTGTGCTGGACGACGCCGCGCAGGCTTTTGGCGCGACCTGCCGTGGCCGCAGGCTGGGCACCCTGGCCGATGCCACCACGACCAGTTTCTTTCCCGCGAAGCCCCTCGGCTGCTACGGCGACGGCGGCGCGATTTTCACCGACGATGACAACCTCGCCGACACGCTGCGCAGCATCCGCGTCCATGGACAGGGCTCTGATAAATACGACAACATCCGGCTTGGAATGACCGGCCGGCTCGACACCATTCAGGCGGCGGTGCTGATCGAGAAATTGAAAATCTTCGACGACGAGATTGAGGCGCGCAACGAGGCAGCCGATCGTTACACGCGCGGGCTCGGCAACGACGTCGTTGCGCCCCGGGTCGCGAGCGGAAATACCTCGATTTGGGCGCAGTACACCATCCGCCTGCCTGCAGGCGTCGATCGGGATGGTTTTGCCGCGCAGCTGAAGGCGCAAGGTGTTCCCACGGCGATCTATTACGCAAGGTCGCTGCATCAGCAGACCGCCTTCCGGGATTTTCCGGCCGCCGAAGGCGGCCTGCCGGTAAGCGAAAAGCTGTCATCCGACGTCATCAGCCTGCCGATGCATGCGTATCTCGACGAACAAACGCAGGACCGAGTCATCAAGGCTGTGCGCGGCGCACTTTCAGCCTGATTTCGCCACCGAATATGCGCTAGAAACTGGCCTATGCTCGGGCGCATCTTCACTGTCGGCGGCTTTACACTCCTATCGCGGCTGACCGGCTTCGCGCGCGACATCATGCTGGCCGCGATCCTTGGCGCCGGGCCGGTCGCGGACGCTTTCTTCGTGGCGCTGCGGCTGCCCAATCATTTTCGCGCGATCTTCGCCGAAGGCGCCTTCAACGCCGCGTTCGTGCCGGCCTATGCCCACCTTTACGGACAGAATCAGACTTCGGCCAAGCTGTTCGCGAACCGCATCTTCACGCTGTTGTTCGGCGCGCAAGTCGTGCTGCTGGTGATGGCGTGGCTGTTCATGCCGCAGGTGATCGGCATCCTGGCGCCGGGATTCTCCGACGATCCGGTCCGCGGCGAACTTGCGATCGCGCTGACGCGAATCACCTTCCCATATCTGCTGTTGATCACGCTGGTGACGCTCTATGGCGGCATGCTCAACGTCATGCAC
>JACDAG010000548.1 GCA_013695565.1 Bradyrhizobium sp. | reverse complement strand
ACCAAATGCAGCCGCAACGCCGAACGGGGCTGCATCGCCAGCGCCAGTGGCCGCCAAAAAACCGCCGCCGGCACCGAAACGCCCGCCGGCGGCGCCGGTCCAGCTTTCGCCGGCGCCGGGCGCGCCGACAGCGTCATCCACAGCTGCCGCGCCTGCGAACGAATGATCGTTTTCAAAGTCCTCGCAGCCCGCTAAACCCGCCCTTATGCCGCTTCATCTCATCAAGCTCGCCGTTGGTTGCGAGTCAGTCAAAGAACTCAAGGGCTGGGTTGCCGAACGCATGGCAACCGCCCGAAAAAAGGGGCTGCCGCTCCGTCACATCCACGTCACCCGGATGACGCCCAAGCGCGACGAGGAACTGCTGGCCGGCGGTTCGCTGTATTGGGTGATCAAGGGAGAGATCGCGGCGCGCGAAAAGCTGATCGCGATCGAGCCGTTCCGCGACAAGGACGGCATCGGACGCTGCCGGCTGGCGATGCAGCCCAAGGTCATCGCCGTCTCACCGCGGCCGATGCGGCCATTCCAGGGCTGGCGCTATCTGGCCGAGGACAGCGCGCCGCCCGATCTCGGCAAGGCCGCCGCCGCCAGCGTGGCGTCGATGCCGGAGCCGATGCGACGGGAATTGCGCGATCTCGGGTTGCTCTGACACGGGATCAATTCGGCCGCGTCCACCGTGCGCCGCCAGGCGTCACAAGGACGCCGCGGTGACGAGATGCAGCCGCATCCAATCGGACGGCGGCAGTTCGATCCGGCGGCGGACGGCTGAGGTCTTGTCGGCGATGTCGAGCAATTCGGTCTCAACCCCCATCTCGCGCAGGTAGATACGGAACAATTGACCATATCGTGCGGTCACGCCGTTGCGTTCGTCCTTCGAAACGTTGGGGGCTAACCGGTTATAAACGGACATGCCGGTCAGCATGACCCGGGCGCCCGCCGGTAGCGTGCGATGGACACCGCCGGCCAGGATCATCACGCAAGCAAAATCGCAGGGATCCTGGGGGATCCTGAGCTTCGCATCGAGCGGCCCACCGAGACGCTTGAGCGCAAAACAATCGGCATCCGTTTTGCCCCGGCAGGCTTCGACCTCGGTGGGTCCCATCGTGGCGTCGATGCCGCGGCTGCGCAGGATCCAGCCGAGACTCATCGCAACACTGAGATCAGAATCGCCCCGGGAATGGATGACGACGGGCAACTTGCGCCCGGCGGTCCTGTCGAGGATGTTGATCAGCCGCTTGTGGGTATCCCACAGCACGGTGCCTTCGGCGGCGATCCATTCCGAGCAGCCCGGCCCACAAGCGCCGACCGTGCCGCGCGCGACGTAGAAGATCATGGCATCGGGCAGTTGGCCGATGCCGCCGACCGGCGGTCGATCTGGTGTCGGCGCCTGAGCCTGGGCGAAACCGACCGCGAAAATGGTGATCAATCCGCCGAATATGGCCGCAGCTATCGATCGCGCATCCATGCTGGTCGTTGCTCCCGCTATCTGTGCAGACATATTTCACGCGGAGGTTGCCCAGCGCAAGGAGGGGGCGGGCGTTCGGCGGCCGTGCCTATAGCGTTTTCCAGCGAAGTGGATCCGGTTCGCGCTAAGAAAATGCGTCAAAACAAGGAATCTAGAGCCCCGTTTCGATTCAATCGAAACGGAAAAGGCTCTAGACCGCGATATTGTCGATCAGCCGTGTGGTTCCGATCTTGGCGGCGACCAGCATCCGCATCGGGCCGTCCTTCCGCGAGGTGATCGGCGCCAGCGTCTCGGCGTGGCGCACTTCGAAATAATCCAGCTCGAAACCGGCGGCTTGGATCAGTTCGGCGCCAGCTGCCATGACGGCGTCAGCCGGATCGCCGGCGCGCAAGCGGGCCGCGCTCAGCTTCATCGCTCGATAGAGTTCGGGCGCCGCCTGGCGCTGTTCCGGCGCGAGGTAGACGTTGCGCGAGGACATTGCGAGCCCGTCGCGTTCCCGCACGGTGCGGGAGCCGATCACCTTGACGCCGAGATCGAGATCCCGCGCCATCTGCGTCACCACCCGCAATTGCTGAAAGTCCTTCTCGCCGAATACAGCGACATCCGGCCGGCACTGGGTGAACAGTTTTCCGACCACGGTGGCGACGCCGCCGAAGAAGTGCGGACGGAAGCGGTCTTCCAGCCCGGCGGTGGCCGGACCTTCCGGCACGATCCGGGTGGCGAAACCCTCCGGGTACATCGCCTTGACGTCCGGATTCCAGATCAGGTCGACCTTTTCGGCCGCGAGCTTGGCGACGTCGGCCTTCCAGGTCCGCGGGTAGGCGCCGAAATCCTCGGTCGGCGCGAACTGGGTGGGATTGACGAAGATCGAGACCACGACTTTCTGTGCGCGGCGTTTGGCGAGCCGCACCAGCGACACATGGCCGTCATGGAGCGCTCCCATGGTTGGCACCAGCGCAACCGTGGCCTTTCTGGCGCGCAGGTCGTCGAGGGCGCGGCGCAATGCGGGGACGGTACGGACGACCATGGGACTTCGCGACATCTGGGCTCGATCTCTTGCAGGATGTTTTGGGGTGAGGGGGCTGTTGGCCGCGACCTCTCGGCGGGTGGACCGAACTTATAGAGCCGGGGCATTGCCGCCAAGGTGAACAGCCCGTGCAACTCATCACGACCGCCCGACGTAGCTGCATGGGTCGCTTGCGGCGTGCGTCGAGCGTGCGCTCGATGACAGACAGCGAGAAGTCTTCAGGCGGATTCATGATTAAGGCAGACCGACAGCGATTTGAAAGCGTTGTCGCGCATTTCGCTTGACCGCAGCGCTGCGTGATTTGAAGATATCGACGGGGGTTGAGTCATGTTGGTGCAGGCTAGTCAGGGTCAATCCGGCTCGGCACACGTGGTCGTGCTGGGCAACGAGAAGGGCGGTTCGGGCAAATCCACCACCGCCCTGCACATCGCTGTCGCGCTGATGAAGGCCGGCCAGCGCGTCGCCACCATCGATCTCGACTGTCGCCAGCAGAGTTTCACCCGTTACATCGGCAACCGCAACGCCTGGGCGCGTCGTACCGGCTTGGCGCTCGAAATGCCCGTGCATTTCTGCATCAAGCTTGGCGAGACCATGCAGATCGCCGACAACGAAAACTCCGAGTTCCAGCAATTCATGGAAGCGGTGAGCACGGTCGAGCGCGCGTTCGACTTCATCGTCATCGACACGCCGGGTTCTGACTCCTATCTGATGCGTCTGGCGCATTCGATGGCCGATACGCTGGTGACGCCGATCAACGACAGCTTTCTCGATTTCGACGTGCTCGGCACCGTCGATCCCGCGACCTATTCGGTGACCGGTGAAAGCCATTATGCCGAGATGGTGCGCGATGCCCGCCGCAAGCGGCGCCAGCTCGACGGCGCCTCCACCGACTGGATCGTGGTGCGCAACCGGCTGTCGATGATCGGTTCGCGCAACAAGCAGCTGGTCGCCGACAGCCTGAAGGAACTGTCGTTGCGGCTCGGCTTCCGTTCCATCGACGGCTTTGCCGAACGCGTGGTCTACCGCGAATTCTTCCCGCGCGGCCTCACTGCGCTCGACGACATCGACGAGGCCACGCTCGGCACGCGGCCGAGCATGGGTCATGTGACTGCGCGCGAGGAAGTGACGAGCCTGTTGCGCCAGTTGAAGCTGCCGCTCGACGAGCGCGGCCGGCGGCGCGCCGCAAACCGTGCCGAATGGTTCACCCAGGTCGACAAGCCGCTCGAAGTCCACGACATCATCGGCGCCTGATCAAGGCGCTCGATCATCGGCCTGATCAACTCGGCCTCAGCGTGATCCCGGCGGCTCGATCACCGTCATCCGGAACGGACCGCTGTCACGTGCGGCATTTGCAACGGCGGCGTTGGCGTCGTCGAGCGCAAATGAAGTGACCTCGAATTGATCCAGGCTGACCAGGCCGGCGCGGATAAGCCCGACCATCAGGAGCGTCGCTTGCGGCGGATACATCCATTGGCCGCGCAAGGTGATACAGTTCCGCATCATCCATGGATAGGGCAGGTCGAGGCCAGCACCTCCGAGCATGCCGACGCCGCCCATCAGCACCACGCGGCCGTAGGGCCGCACCGCCATGATCGCGGTCCGGACCTGGATTGCGTTGGCCGCCGGCGGCAGGATGTCCAGCACGCAGTCGATGCCGCCGGGGGCGATCTGCAGGATCCGCTTGCGGTCGTCTTCCTCCTCGCCGCGCATCGCCACGGTTCGAACGCGCGGGCCGAACCGGCGCACGAGGTCGGCGAGCGCCTTCTCGTTGCGGCCGGTCGCGATGACACACGCCGCACCCATGCCCAGCGCGACGGCGACGCCCGCGCTGCCAAAACTTCCGGTGGCGCCGTTGACCAGCACGGTCTCGCCGGCCTGCAATTGCGCGGCAAGGAAACCGCCATAGGGCACCAGCAGCGTGCCGAGCGCGCACCACCGCGCGGCGTCGGCCTCGTCGATGCTGCCGATCGGAATGGCGTTCTCGGTCGGCACCCGCATTTGTCCGGCCCATGCGCCGTCGCGGTAATATCGCTGCAACCGGAGGCCGCTTTCGCTGCCGGCGGTGAGGCCCTGCAGCGTGATGTCGGGGGATCGCGCATCGTCGCGCGAACGCACCGTCGGATCGCAATAGACCCAGTCGCCCTTCGCCAGATGCGTCGCATCCGGACCGGTCGCGCGGACCCGGCCGATGGCGCCGGGCCCCGGCACGACAGGCAATTCCAGCAAATATTTGCGTTCGCCGCTGAGGACCTCGTTGGCGTAGGCGAGAACCCGGCTCGCCATCACGTCGACGATCACTTCGCCGGTGCCTAGCGTGGGGTCGGGCAGGGTTTCGATCGTCAGCGGCGATCCGAATTGTTTCAAGATGGCGGCTTTCATGGAGGCATCCTTTCGCAACGAGAGGCGGCCATTTTCGCACCGCTTTAATTCGTCAACAAGACCTGGTATTATCCTAGGATTGTATAGTCCCTTGCTGGCGAGGTGCGGCCGATGAATCCGAGGCAAAGCGAACTCGGCGACTTCCTGCGCTCGCGGCGGGAAAAGCTGACACCGAAGGCGGTCGGCCTGCCGGCCGGTCGGCGGCGGCGAACGCCCGGCCTGCGCCGCGAGGAAGTGGCCGAACTCGCCGGCATCGGTGTCGACTGGTACATCCGGCTCGAGCAGGGCCGCGTCGGCGTCCCTGGCGCTG
>JACDAG010000527.1 GCA_013695565.1 Bradyrhizobium sp. | reverse complement strand
GGATTGCTTCGTCGCTTCGCTCCTCGCAATGACGAAAACAAACAGCCGCCGGCGTTACCGCCGACGGCCGTTCTCACATGGCAATTTCTTCGTGCTTACTTCGGATATTTGAACTCCGGCGCGGCCTTCAGCGCTTCCTTGGTGGTGTTCATCGACGCCATCCATTTGTCGTTCTTGGCGTCGCGACGAACGCTGACCGACGCGGGTGACACCGCGACATAGTGCTCGCCCATGCCGAGGAAACCGCCGACCGACAGGATCAGCGCGTCGACCTGGTTGTTCTTGATGGCGATATCGGTGATCTCGCCGATCGATTCTTCCTTCTGGTTATAGACGTTGAGGCCCTTCAGCTTCGAAGAGAACATCTCGTCCTTCGACACCGTCGAGAACTTCGCTTCGGCGGGCGCGGCCCCGACGGTCTTGGCTTCCTGGGCGAATACGGGGCTCGCGAGCATGGCCAGCGACGCAGTGATCAGTGCAATTTTCTTCATTTCATCCTCCAGTGCAGATTGTCGATCTACAATGCAGGACTGCAGGGGATGTTCCGTAAGCGACGACAGAACATTCACGACGCGGCGCGATGTTCCTCTTGGTCGAGTCGCGCCAGCAGCGACTTTGCGGAATCCTTCGACTCCAGCGTCGCGAGCGTGACGTTTGCTTCCGCACGCGTATCGCGTTTGCCGTGACTGGTTTGCCGCATCACGCTGGACAGCCGCCGCGCGATCGTATGCGCGGTCTTCAGATCGGTTTCGGCGAAGGCGACGACGACCGAGCCATCCTCGAAAACGGCGCCGAAATCCATCTGCCGCATCAGGCGGCTGATGATGCGGGCGCCGTCGAACTGGGCGCGGGGATGCGCGGGATCAAAAGCAAAACGCGCAACCGACAGCCCGCCGCCGCGCTCCTGGGTTTGATAGATCGCGCTAGCGAAGTCGCGTTCGAAGGCTATTAACGTGAGCAGGCCGGTGCGGGCGTCGATCAGGCCTTCGGCGTCGATCGAGCGCAGCGTCCGGCTCAAATGCGCTTCGAATGCGTGCTGGCGGATCAGCGGCAACACGGTCGCCACCATTTGCACGGGCTCGCCGCTGAGGATTTCGAGGTTCGGCAGTTCATAGGCCGGCAGCAGATCGCCTGACGTCACCACGACGGGCAGATGGCGGAAGCGGGCGTCTTCCGCCAGCACGGTCAGGAAAGCATCGACCACGCGCGGGCTGAAACCTTCGGCGAGCACGATGCCGTCGATGTCCCGGACATTGAGATGTTTCGCCGCGGCCTCGATGCTGAGGGCGCCGACCACGCCGGTCTGCTCGCCGAGCGAAACCGAAAGTGTCGGGTAGGCGCCGCCGCGGCCGACCAGCAACACGGTGGCATCTCTGAAGGTGTCGATATCCGCCAGCGCGATCCGGGTGGCTGGTACGAGGCGGCGCATGACCGTCGCATGCAGGGAGCGGACACGGAGCGCCGCGCGCAGGCGCGCGACCAGGCGACTGGAGTCCACCTCGCTCTGGAAAAACGGAATGGCGTTGTCCGGCAGGATCGTCTGCGGGTCGACGGCGATCAGCGGCAGATAGGGTTGGCGTGAAGCGATCGGCGTGGCCAGTGCGGCCAGCGTTGCTTGATCGATATCGGATGCGGCGACCAGCACCGCGGCCGGCTGCACCTGTTCGACCGCGCGGCAAGCGTCCGCCCATTGCGCCTCGACGATCGGAAACAATTTCGCGACATCGAGCGCGGCGGCAAACGACGGGCGTCTTGCGGTCGATACGACGAGGATCGGGCCTTGTTGGGACATCTGGCAACTCGGATCAAGCGCGGCTAGAGCGTGATGACTTCTCTTCGATTCGTCATCCCACTCTAGTTCCTTGTTTGAGCATGATCTTTTCGGAAAACCGGTACCCACTTTTCCGGATCATGCTCTGGGAGCGAGATCCTAGTTTGCCGGGCTTAATGTGGCGTCAACGCAACCCCTCCGGATGGCGCCTAGCTGGTGCTGGTGCGGTCGCGAAACGCCTCGACCATCAATGGGTTAAGCCCGAGTTCCGTCAGCGCGTCGCGGGCGCGGGCGTTGTCCTGGGCCCGGCCGGCGAGCCGGTGACCGCTGAGACGATCGGGCAGTGCCGTGAGCAGCGCGCCTTGCCCCAGCCGCCGCGCCCATTCCTGCAGGTCCTGCGCCAGGAAGCGGTAGCCGCCGACTGCCATGATGCCCGACGGCGGAGCCGTGATGTTGATAGCGCCGCTCGATCGGTCAAGCCGGGCCGAGTAATCCGTATCGACATAGTCGCGCGGAGGGGACGCGATGAGGGAGTCGCTCGGGGGCGGCGGTGGCGCATAGGCGGCGACCGGGATCATCGGTCCGCGCAATCCGAGCGTACCCCGCGGCGTCAGCACGATATCGCCCGCGATCGAGGAGCCCGGCAGTTCGCGCGGCGCGCCATGCGGTCCGGGCTTGATCAGGGCCGGCGAGCCGTCGTCCGCGATCCGGCGCGCGCCAAACAGGCCGGCTTCGCCGAACAGATAGACGTCGGTCAGCGTCGCTTGTCGCGCCGACCAGGACGCACTTGACAGCACCTGTTCCGGCGCACGCCACAACCCGACGACATTGCGCAAGCTCGGCAGGCAGGCCGCGAGATCGAGTTCGTCCAGCCGCAGCGCCAGTTGCGCCGGCGCAATCAAGGTGTCGCAGGCGTGTTCGTTGATCTGCTGCTCCAGCACCTCCTCGTCGAAGGGATGGTGCAGCACCAGGGTTCCACCCGACAATAGCCAGACCGCCAGCGACGAAGCGAGGCCGGCAAACGACATCGGTGAAAACGCCGACAGAACAGTTGCACCCTGCGGCACGTCGCTTTCGAGCGAGATCGACAGCCCGCCGGCGATCAGGCCGAGATGGGCGCGCGGCACGGGGCGGAAACCGTCCGCGGTCAGGTCGAAGGAAATCAGCGCCGCCTTGCGGCCGTCCTGGATCACGGCGCGCGTAGTGGTGGATTCCCTCAGGATCGCATTGTCGAGGGAGGCCATGCCTTCCGGCAGGTCAACGCCGAAGCCGCAGACATGGCGGATCGAAAACGCTTCGGCGGCAGCGTTCATGGCCAGATCCGAATAGACGATGCCGTCGACCCTGGCTGTGGTCACGATCGCCCGCGCCGCGGTGCGGTTGAGCGCCATGGTCAGTTCCGCCTGGCGCCACAACAATGGAAGAACGGCGACCACGAGGCCGGCGCGATAGGCGGCGAGGATCGTGAGCGCGAATTCGATGGTGTTCGGCAACTGGACCGCGATGACGGAATTGGCCGGCAAGCCGGATTCGATGAAATGCGCTGCCAGCGAAGAGATGACGCGATCGGCCTGCGCGTAGGTGAGGCGCTTCGGCTTCTGGCCGGTAATGCGCAGCTTGTTGACGGGATCGACCAGCGCCAGCGCATCCGGCTGCCGTGCCAGCGACCGCTTGAACAGCGTATCGAGCGTGGGCGAAGCGGTGGGCTGGGTCACGGCGTCACTTCGAGGGGTTGCGTCATTTGGCTTGCGCGTCCGGTCTGTGCCACCACGTTTCCGGCAAATAGCCCGTCAACGCCGTGGCTGCAGGCCGTTCTATCCGATTCCATCGCGCGATCCATTGCTCCGCGACGTTAAACAACGGGATAGCGTAGAAGCCTGACATCAGGGCCCGGTCCAGCGCCCGCACCGCCGAGACGAATTCCGGCCGTTCGCGCGCCTCCAGCAAGGCCGCGATCAAGGCATCGATCGCCGGGTCCCTGGCACCCATGTAGTTGCGCGTGCCTGGAATATCCGCGGCCTGGCTGCCCCAATAGAACGACTGCTCGTTGCCGGGCGACAGCGACTGATCCCAGCGGTTCTGCAGCATGTCGAACTCGTAGCCGAGCCGGCGCTGGTCGAATTGCACGGGATCGACGGCGCGCACGCTGGCCTCGATGCCGGCGCGCTTGAGGTCGCGTTGGTAAGCCAGTGCGATCCGTTCCTGATCGCGCGTCGTGACCAGGATCTCGAAGGTGAGGGGGGCCTTGGTGGCGCGCTGGCGCAAGACATTGCCGTCGATGTCGTAGCCGGCCTCCGACAGCAAGGTGAGTGCGGCCCGCAGCGCCGCGCGGTCGCGGCCGGAACCGTCGGTGACGGGCAGGCGGAAGCTGCCATCGAGAATATCGGGTGGAATATGCGCGAGGTAAGGCTTCAGGAGTTCGCGTTCGCGACCGTCGGCGGCGCGGCCATAGGCGGAAAATTCCGAACCTGCGAAAAAGCCGCCGGCGCGCGCATAGAGGCCGAAGAAATAGTTGCGGTTGATCCATTCGAAATCGAACAGCAGCGTCAAGGCCCGCCGCACGCGAACGTCGGAGAACAGCGGGCGCCGTGTGTTGAATACCAGGTACTCCGACGGCTGCGGCATTCCGGTCTTGATGGCGTCGCGGATCAGGTCGCCGCTGCGGGCGGCGGGGAAATCATAGCCGTCGTGCCAGCGCAGCGGCTCGTTCTCGACGCGGAAATCATAGAGCCCGCGCTTGAAGGCTTCGAACTGACCATTGGATTCTCGATAATAGTCGAGCCGGACCTCGTCGAAGTTCCACAGCCCGCGGTTCGCGGGGAGGTCGCGGCCCCAATAATCGGGATTGCGCGTCAGCGTGACGCTGGCGCCGGGTCGCACGGCGCTGACGCGATAGGGGCCGGACCCGACCGGTCCCGTCATCGTGGTTTCCTCGAACGTTTCGGGATCGACGGCATGCCGCGGCAGCACCGGCATCAGGCCGAGGATCAGCGGCAGTTCGCGGTCGCTGGTGCCGCCGAAATCGAACCGCACGGTGAGCGGGTCGAGCGCTTCGGCCTTGGCGACCTTGGCATAATACTGGCGGTGGTTGGGGCGGCCACGGTCGCGCAGCAGCGCCCACGAAAACAGGACGTCCTCGGCCATGACAGGCTTGCCATCCGAGAAGCGCGCGCGGGGATCGAGACGGAACGTGACGTAGCTCCTGACGTCGTCGGTTTCGACGCTTTTGGCGAGCAGCCCGTAGAGCGTGAACGCCTCGTCATTGCCGCGGCTCAGCAGGCTCTCGACGACAAAGCCTCTGACCTGCTGAACGGCGATGCCGCGGACGATGAAGGGATTGAGGCTGTCGAAGGTTCCGAGCACGCCCCAGACCAGCCGGCCGCCCTTCTGCGCATTCGGTTTGACGTAGGGCATGTGGGCGAAATCGGCCGGCAGGGCCGGGTCGCCATGCATGGCGATGGCATAACTCTCGGCGGCGTGTGTCTTGCCGGCGAATGCAACCGGCAACAGGGCGATCGCAAGCGCAACGCTGGCCAGAATACCAGGCCGGATACGTCCAAAGGCGATCATCGGCACGCGCGGATTTGATTCGGGATTACACACCAGCGAGCTTTACCATAGGCCTCGACATCCCCTCACATCGGACGGTGAACGCGGCCAAAGACGCTTGTCGGCATTGCACTTTTCGTCCGCCGCTGTATTGAAGGCGTGCAATTGGCCAGGGCGGTGGCGCCTGTCACGTATCCGCCTCAATTGACTAGGAGACAGCCGCCCAAACGGCTAGGTGTCGGTGCCTGCAGCGGTTTCGGGCGCTCCCGTTCAGAAAGGGTTTTCCGCAATGAATTTCCGTATCTTGGCCGTCCGGCCGCGTGGGCGGGTTGCCGCCTTGTTGGCGGCGACGGCACTGTCCGCGACGTTGCTCGTCTCGGGCGCGCTGGCGCAAACCCCGGCTCCGGCTCCCGGTGCCCCCGCACCCGCCCCGAAGGCCGCTCCCAAGGCC
>JACDAG010000481.1 GCA_013695565.1 Bradyrhizobium sp. | reverse complement strand
AAAATTCGCGAGTCGCAACAAACACTTGGGGCACAGTAGCTTCTTGTATTTATCGAGTGTCGAGACTCAAAAAGACAAAAGTGAGTCATTTGAATCACATGACCCCTTTCCCGGGACAGCCCTGCGCGCTTGCGGGGGAGGGCTGGGGTGGGGGTGTGTGGAGAGAGCCCCCACCCGTCGCTTCGCGCCGACCTAAGAGCGAGCTTCGCTCGTCTCGACCCCCGCAAGCGGGAGAGGTTCACCGAGTTTGCGGTTAGACCGAACTCAACTCAACACCACACCCTAGAACTCGCCGTGGAATCTGCCGGAAATAACATGCACCGGGCCGCGGTCGGCGTTGTAGGCGGGGTTGGTGATCAGTTGATAGTCCGCGGTCAAGGTCAGCTGCTTGGTGAGCGCGTAGGCGTAATAGGTCTCGAGGATCCGTTCGCGCTTGTAGTTGAGCGCGCCGTCGCCGATCAGGACGCCGAGCCCGCCGGCGGCGATGAAGTCGCGATGGTCGCGCGACAGCGCATTGATCGCGCCGCCGAGCCCGATCACGTCGTCGGGCCGGCCCCATTTGGTGCCCTTGATCGAAGTGCCCAGCGAGAGCGAGGCGTCGATGTCGGTGAAGGCCATGATCTCGGTCTTGCCGTCGTTCCAGCTCCAGCGGCCGAACAGGCCGATGTCGTCGGTCACGGCCTGCTCGACATTGATGACGTAGCCGTATTTGGTGCGGCCCCGGCGTGTCAGCGCAATATCGAGATCGAATGCCGGATTGTTCAGCGTTTCGCGATAGCTGCCGGAATTGTTGTTGTTGAGCCAAACGATGGTGCGCAGTTTACCCGGCTGCGAAAACAGCTGATATCGCGTTTCCAGCTCGGCGATGTACATGCCGCGCTGGGGCACTTTGCTATCGAAGCTGTTGGAGTTCGAGACCGACTGCGCCAGAAAATAGCCTGTCCGCAACGCCCAATGCTTCTCGTTGAGTTCGGCCGTGGCGCCGTAGCTGAGGCCGACCTTGTCGGCGGAATAGTCCATCGCGCCGGGGGCCCACATCGACCAGTTCATGAAATTCGTGCGGGCGTCCTTGGCGTAGGCGTTGCCGTCGAAGATGTCGACGACGGCGAATTTACCGGCCTGCACCGTCAGCCTGGAGACGTCGACCTTGCCGGACAGCTGTTGCGCTGAGCTGGCAAGCTGCTCCTGTTCGCCGCCAAAACCGAAGGTCTGCCGCAGGAACAGGCGCGAGGTGTTGTAATGCGGGTAAGGGAAGTTGGATTTCTGCGCTTCGCCGTTCGGGAAGCCCGCGGCACCTACCGTGTCGTTCAAGCCAAATCCCTGCAGCAGTTCGGGATTGTAATAGACCTCGCCGCCTTCCCACAGTCGGGCGTTGAGGAACAGGCTGTTGCTCCAGGTCGCCTTGGCCTGCGGCGCCGGCGTCAGGCTGTTGGTGCCGGTATAGGGCGCGCGGAACGATGGATAGCCCTGCGCCAGATAAGTGGTCTGGCCGTGGATTTCCCAACGGTCCGATTCGGGATCGGTGATGTCGGTATTCGGTTTCCAGTTCTTCGATCCGGGCCAGTCGACCTTGCGGTTGAGGCCGATGCGCAACTGCTGGAAATCGAGCGTTGAGTTGTATTGCGCGCCCGAGGGAAAGCGAACATCGGCGCGTTGAAACTGGCTGTAGAGATATTCGAGGCGCACGCTCCAGTGCGGGGCGAAGCCGTATTCCACGCCGGCGCCGGCGGCCCAGCCGAGCCGGCGGTTGATATGTTTTTCCTCGTCGCCGACCGCCGGTGTGCTGAGGAAGCGATCGCCGGCGAAGGCCAACCCGCCGGTGGCATAAGCGAGCCAGGGTCCGTGCGCGTAGCCGATGCGGCCGCGCGCGGTGCCGGTATAATCCAGCTGATGGGTGACGTCGGAGCCCGCGGTGATCAGCCGCGATATGATGTAGTTCGACGGCAGATAATTCGGAAACGTCAGATCGGCTTCGACGCCGAGCAGCAGGCCGGATGGCAGCCGTACATTATAGCCGGCCTGCACGCCGCCCATGACGCCGCTGAACGTGCCGCTGGAGGCCGCGACCTGCGGATCTGATAGCACCGCGCTCGATGAGCCGCGGCTGTAGCCGGTATGGCCGCCGATGTAGAATCCGCTCCAGTCGAACGCGGGACGATATTGGGGGGCTTTGACGGGCAGATCGGCCGCAAGGACGGGACTGCCGAGCGCGATCGCGCCGACTGCGGCGCCGGCCAGGACATGCTGCAGGGATCGGCGGTAGCCGTTCATGCGGAGCGTTCCAGCGCGACATGCGCCGTGGTCTCGCCGCATCCCTGCCGATTCGAACGCCTGCCGCCACCCAAGAAAAGAAGTCATCAATCCGCCGCCCCCCGGTGGGTTTTTCCCGATTCTGGCGGGGCCAGGCCGGGAAAACGCACTGCACATCCCTAATCCTTATTGCAAGTAATTCGCAGTAGCAAGAAGGCAGAGAAGCTCCGTACTGGATGGCATTCGAGGGTGACAGTTTTGCAACGGTTCAGGGCGCGGGGGATGGCGGGAGCGGACGCAAGTGCTTGCGACTACGGCCCATTCTTACTTTGCATGGGGTTGTTTTCGAGATTTTGTGTCCGGGCCCAAAAAAGTTGACCCGCCCGGGGGGGACAACCGGGCGGGTCGGGTGCGGCACGGGGTGGATGAGGCGCCCGTGCCGGACGCAGAATCCACGAGAGAAGCGTTTTCAGTCCAAGTCTTCAGTCCAAGTCTTCAAAGTGCTTGTCGGGTTGGCCGCAGGAAGCGCTTCTCAATCCAGACTCGAGTCGATCCAGTATTTGCGATCTCAGTAATTGCAGGTGCGCACGCGGCCGATGTAGTTGCCGTACACGTCGTACTGGGGAACGAAATCGCAGCGGCGATAGCCGTCGTAGTAGTAGCCGTCGTTGCTGGCGGCGATCGCGGAGCCGACAATCGCGGCGCCGACGAGACCGGCTCCAATCTTCCAGCCGAGATTCTTGGCTTCGGCCTGAGTGGTGGTGGTGGCGATCGTGCCGGTAACGGCAAGGGCTGCGAGGGCGACGGCGGCAAACTTGGTCTTGATCGACATGAGAAACTCCATCCAGTTGCAAGCGGCCATTGTGGTCCGCATGCCAGTTGGACGGAGGCACTTCGATTCCGGTTCGAACGCGGTTTCGGGAATCCGAAGCGGGAGGTTATTCGGCAGTTACTACAGCTGTTTAGAGGACGTAATCCGGCCCGCTCGCCAGTCTCTTCACGTCGAAGTTATCGACCTCTTCGAGTAATTCGCAGAACGCACGGGCGCCGTGATCGAGCAACTGCTCGCCCTTTTCGGCGGAGGCCTTGGTGGCGTCGCCGACCGCGCCGCTGCCGTGCAGGTCCTGCGCCTGCCACGCGAACGGCACAGGCCGATGCGCGGACAGCCAGCGATGATCCTTTTCCATCGCGATGCTGCTGGGACGAAAATCAACTATCGCTTCCGTGCGCACGCTGTGCGGATAGCGCGCCAGCATGATCGAGGTTTCGACCGCGCCGCCATGGATGCCATGGCGCAGTTCTTCCGCCGAAAACAATCCATCCGGCACGCCGAAACGCGACCAGCTGGTGGTGACCGCAAGAAGCCCGTGCTGCGCGCGCAAATCCTGCGCGACCAGCGTCATCGCGGCACTGTTGCCGCCGTGGCTCGTCACCATCACGAGTTTTTTGACGCCGGCGCGTGCGACGCTTTCGCCGAGCGCCATCCAGCTCTTGAGCGCGACGTCAGTGGGCAGCGTCAGCGTGCCCGGATAGTCGATATGTTCGGTGGAAATCCCGACCGGCTGCAGCGGCAGGAAAGTCACGGGGCGTGTCGCGGGCAGCAGTTCGCGCACCCGTGCCAGATAGGCCTCGCCGATCATGATATCGGTGCCGACAGGCAAGTGCGGGCCGTGCTGCTCGGTCGCGGCCAGCGGCAGTACCGCGATCCAGCGCGCCGGATCAGCCGCGCCGATCTCGGGCCAGTGGATGTCGGTCCAGTTGCGGGGTGGAACGGGCGAAGCCATCGAGCGAAGCATTTCTTTGAGTGAATTTGCAGGGTAGTTTGTTGGTTCTTCCGGGGGCGAACTCCCTGTCCCCGGGGACGTGAGCCACGCCCGGGGACGTGATCCACGTCCAATATCTCCTATCATGGGCCAGAACAATCGACGGAGTCCACCCATGAACCCGGCCTTTTTGCCGCGAACGTTAACCGT
>JACDAG010000478.1 GCA_013695565.1 Bradyrhizobium sp. | reverse complement strand
GTCGGGCGCCTTGGCGCGCATGAACTCCGGCACCGGCGAGCGGACGTCGGCAAAGCCGCAGCCCGCCAGGACAAGCGCTCCGCCCGCGATCAACGCCATGTGAACAATGACACGCCCCATCACCGGCTATTTACCCCGGCCGGGCGAAAATTGCGCCCCGGGCGGCGGTCAAATCTTGCGATCGATTCTACAAACCCCGATCAACATTTGCTGAAACTGGCGTCAGGACCGGTTATCGTGGCTAAAGTGCCGATCCCGGGATGGCCATCGTTCCGCAGCAAGCGTCGGAGTTCGGGGTGGCGGAGAGAGCAGGGCGATGAAGACCTTCACGATTGCGGCGTTCATTCTGGCGTTGCTGGCGATGCCGGTCCACGCCCAGGGCCGGCGGCCGCAGCAGCCCGACGAACCGAAGGCGAAGCAGGATAGCAGGCCGAAGGTCGACGAGAAGGCCTACAAGGCCGCGCTCGAACGAATTCCCGAACCGAAGGAAAAATACGATCCCTGGGGCGTCGCGCGGCCGGGGGAACCCGCCAAAAAAACGAAATGAAACCGGACTGATTGCTTGCAGTCGCGGCCGATTTTGCCTGCGACAAATTCGTCGTTGAATTGCACGGTTCCCGGGCATCACAGTGCGGCCCTTGCTTGAACCTTTCTATTCGACACCATGACCAATTTGCAGCCTGCATTGCCGGAGATGGCCTTATGTTTCGTCACGCGCTTTTCAATCTGGTGATTCCGGTGGCGCTGTTGTTGGGTGCGCATTCGGCCTCCGCCGAAAGCCGCCTCGCTCTGGTGATCGGCCAATCGGCCTATAAATCGGTTCCGGTGCTGCCCAATCCGATCAACGACGCCAAGGCGGTCACCCGGATGCTGACCGATTCCGGCTTCGAGGTTTCGACCGCGTCCGATCTGTCGCAGAGCCAGATCCGCGATGCGCTTTCCGAATTCGCCGCCAAGGTCGCGTCCAAGGGCGGCGATTCGATCGCGGTAGTGTTTTACGCCGGCCATGGCATGCAGATCGACGGCGAGAATTTTTTGATACCGGTCGACATCAATCCGAAGCGTGAATCCGATATTGCGATCCAGGCGGTGCGGCTCAATGACGTCCTGAATACGCTGACCTCGGCGCCGAGCAAGATGCGCATCCTGATGGTCGATGCCTGCCGCAACAATCCGTTCCCCGAAATATCCAGGAGCGCCGGCGGCGGGCTTGCGCTCATCGACACCAAGTTCGGCGCGCCGAATACCTTCCTGTCGTTTTCGACCTCGCCCGGTGCCGTGGCCGAGGACGGCAGAGGCGACAACAGTCCCTACACCACGGCACTTCTCGCCGCGGCCAAGGAGGCCAACATTCCGATCGAGGAAACCTTCAAGCGCACGCGCGTGTCGGTCAACAAGGCGACCGAAGGGCGGCAGACGCCGTGGGACAGTTCCTCGCTGACGGACGATTTCAGATTTTCCGGCACATCCGTGAGCAGCCCGAAACTGGCTGAAGTTAAGAAAAGCGTCGAGGAATGGACGCGCGATCTGAAGGGCAAGTCGATCGAGGACGCCAACGAAATCATCGTGGCCGACGGCTCCGACGAATCCTATGAGGCGTTCGCGGCCATGTTCCCGCAGGCCCCGCTCGGTGTGCTGGCGCGCGACTGGGTCGATCGCCATCGCCGCATGGTGGCGTGGAAAGACGCGGTCGCCATTAATTCAGCCGCGGGCTATCGCGCGTTCCAGACGAAATTCCCGGACAGCGATCTCACCGCGACCGCGCGCAAGCTGGAAGAGCGCCTGCGCAACCGTCCCGACTTCATTCCGGCCGTGGCGGTGGGCGGAGGTGCTACGCCGCAAAACGTCGCGCTGACCTGTCCCTGCACGCCGCCGGCCAGCGCGCCAAAGTTGAAGAAGACCGATACGCCGATCAAGCGCGTCGATCCGGATCCGCCCAGGCGTGTCGAGCGCGCGCCGCCGAAGCGGCGCGTGTACGATGATGATGATGTCGTGGTCGTTCGCAGACCGCCGCCGCGCGATGTCTATGAGCCTGCGCCGGGACCCTCGATCGGCATCGGGATCGGCGTCGGTGGTGGCGGCGGTTATGGCGGCAGAGGTTATGGCGGCGGCGGTGGGCGCAGGGGTGGATACTGAGGCCGCAATCGCGTAATCGGTTTCGCAAGGAGAGTGCCGCCGTGTGGCGCTCCCGTTGCGGAGATCATATGCGAAGCCTGATCCGCCTGTTCGCCCTCGTCGTGTTGATGGCTTCCCCTGCCATATTATTTCCTGCTTGGGCCTGGGAGCACTGGGGCGGCGATCGCGGCGGAATGCGGTTTTCGCCGCTGACCCAGATCACGCCCGACAATGCCGGTAGTCTCATCCGCGCCTGGGAGTTCCGCACCGGCGATCTCGACCGCCGCGCGCCCGAGGTGATGAAGCGCACCAAGTTTCAGGCCACACCGCTGTTCGTCGAGGACAGCCTGATCTTCTGCTCGCCCTTCAACGAAGTGATCGGGCTCGATCCCGGCACCGGTGTGCAGAAATGGCGCTACGATCCGAAGATCTCGACCAGGCAGCGGCCGGCCAACCG
>JACDAG010000475.1 GCA_013695565.1 Bradyrhizobium sp. | reverse complement strand
GAACCCGGAATCTCGAGATTCCGGGTTCGATGCTTCGCATCGCCCCGGAATGACCCCTCCGGATACATGGCGCCGCCTCACGAATAACTCGGCGCGTCGGGTTTCCGAAAAATATGGATGGGATCGCCGGGCTGCAGGTCACGCCCGGTGAACATGGCGTAGGCAAATAGCGCGAGATAGCCGATCGCAAGCGCGCCGACGCCGTAGAATGCCCAAACCGCGATACGTTTCATTCAACTAGCGTACCACGTTGCGATCAATCGCGGCCACTACCCCGCCGCCGCAACCTTCGGCGTCGGCGCGACGCTCACGGCCAGTTTGCCGTAACGATCCTTGAACGCCTCGGTGTCGATTTCCTCGAGCTGGATTGCGCCGCTCATCACGCCGGCCTTCCAGGCCTCGTGGTCGGGATCGTTCTGGAATTCCGGCATGACTTCCTTGGCGAACAGCTCCAGCGATTCGCAGATGTGCTCGTGGCTGTTCTTGCCGGCCTGGTTGAGCAGAATCACCTGATCGATGTGCGAATTGCGGAACCGCCGCAGCTTCTTGCGGATGGTTTCCGGCGACCCGATCAGGCCGCCGCGCAGGGCTGCCTCCTGCGCCTCCGGATTTTCGCGCTTCCACTTGTTGTATTCGTCCCACATGTTGACGGTGCCGGGCGCCGGACGCGCCCTGTTTTGCCCCTGGCCGTAATAGCGCAGCGCGAACTGGAAGAAGGTGGCGCCGTCGGCACGGGCGCGGGCCTCCTCGTCGGTCTTGGCGCACATGAAGAACGACACCAAAGCCATGTTCGGATTGATCTGGTAGTCGGCGAGCTTCTTCAGCCGCTTTGTGATCGCGTTGTAATAGGCGTGGACCCAGGCATGCGCCGCGTCGGCGCTGACGAACTGGAAGCCGAGCGCGCCAAAGCCGTTCTCGCCGGCGCGTTCGATGGTCTGCAATTGCGAGCACGCCATCCATAATGGCGGATGCGGCTTCTGCACCGGCTTCGGCACCACGTTGCGCAGCGGAATGTCGAAATATTTGCCGTGATGCTCAGTACCCACCTTCGTGAACATCGGGAAGATTGCCTGCACCGCCTCTTCGAACACCTCGCGCTTGGTTTCCATGTCACGGCCGAACGGCGTCAGCTCGGTGATCGAGGCGCTCTCACCCATGCCGAACTCGCAGCGGCCGTTGCTAAGCAGGTCTAGCACCGCGACGCGTTCGGCGACGCGGGCGGGGTGGTTGGTGGTGAGCTGGAAAATGCCGTGGCCGAGCCGGATCTTCTTGGTGCGCTGGGAGGCGGCGGCCAGAAACGATTCCGGCGATGGCGAATGCGAATATTCTTCCAGGAAATGGTGTTCCACCACCCAGGCATGGTCGTAACCGCAACGGTCAGCAGTCTCGAGCTGCGTCAGGGCGTTCTGGTACAGCCGGAGCTCATCGCCCTCTTCCCAGGGGCGCGGCAGTTGCAGCTCGTAAAAGATGCCGAATTTCATGATATCGCTCCCGAAACCCTTGTTGTTTTGCCGCAGTGTATTCCCCACAAGGCCCAAGTCTAGCCTCGGCCATGAAACATCAATTCCGCGACGCGGAAGCCGTCTTGCATGGAACGCGCGAATGGTTAGCTTGAGGGCATGTTGAGTCGCGGCCGATCACGGCCCGCTCCCCCTCCGCCGAGACCCCATGACTTCGTTCACGCCGCATCAGGATTCCGCGCTGAAAGCCGTTGCCGAGTGGCTGAAAGCCAAGCCTGGCAAGAACGGCACGCCGCCGGTATTCCGGCTGTTCGGCTATGCCGGAACCGGCAAGACCACGCTGGCGCGGCACATCGCCGATGGCGTCGACGGCGAGGTCAAATTCGCGGCCTTCACCGGCAAGGCCGCGCTGGTGATGCGCAACAAGGGCTGCGACAACGCCTCGACCATCCATTCGCTGATCTACCGCGCCCGCGAATCCGGCGTCGAACAGCCGAGCTTTGAACTGTGGGACGATGCGCCGGCCTCGAAGGCGAAGCTGATCGTGATCGACGAATGTTCGATGGTGGACGCGGATTTGGGCCGCGACCTGATGTCGTTCGACTGTCCGCTGCTGGTGCTCGGCGATCCCGCGCAATTGCCGCCGATCCAGGGTGGCGGCTTCTTTACCGATTGCGAGCCCGACGCGATGCTGACCGAAGTGCATCGGCAAGCGCAGGACGATCCGATCGTGCGGATGTCGATGGATGTGCGCGAGGGCCGCGAGCTCGATATCGGCCGCTACGGCGAGAGCGAAGTGGTATCGCGCGCCGAACTCGATCCGGACCGGGTGATGAGTGCCGACCAGGTGCTGGTCGGGCGTAACAATACCCGGCGCGCCTACAACATGCGGGTGCGTCAGAAGCAGAACATCGAGGATCCCTTGCCGGTGGCGGGCGATAAACTGGTGTGCCTGCGCAACAACCGCAAGAAGGGCCTGTTCAATGGCGGGCTGTGGCGGGTGAAGTCGCGTGCGCAGTCGAAATCGAAGATCATCACCATGCGGTTGTCGCCGGATGAGGATTTCGGCCACAAGGTGACCAAGGTTTCCGTCCGCGGCGACTGCTTCGGCGGCGCCATCGAGACCATCCCGTGGGAGCAGCGCAAGCCCTATGACGAGTTCGACTATGGCTATGTGCTGACCGTGCACAAATCGCAGGGCTCGCAATGGGACGACGTCGTGCTGTTCGACGAGAGCTTTGCGTTCCAGGACAGCCGCGCCCGCTGGCTCTACACCGGCATCACCCGCGCCGCGAAGCGGCTGAGCGTGGTGGTGTAGGAGACAGCTTGCCGAGCCCCCTCCCCGTCATTGCGAGCGAAGCGAAGCAATCCATCCTTGCTTTGCCGCACGATGGATTGCTTCGTCGCTTGCGCTCCCTTGCGCAAACGCTTCGCGTTTGTCGCAGGCAATGGCGGTGAGGCGTCACTTCTCCGCCACGAAGTAAAAATCTTCACGCCCGGGCGGTGAGCCGTAGGACCTCGACTTTCGGTTGCCTGATTTCGCGCGCCAGGATGGTCGCGAACGGGCTGTTGACGGTATCGCCGTCCAGCGCGACCTCGCCGTGCTTGGCGGCGTAGACCACCATGAAGCCGGCCTCCGGCTCGATATTGGAAAAGCCCTTGTTGACCAGCTTCAGCGCAATCGTCCGCTGCATGGTTTTTTCAAAGGGGTTGTCGCGGCAGGCATCGAGTATCACCAGCCGCAGCTTGCGCGCACCGGAAACCGCGGCGATCAACTGCTCGAGCGCCACCGCCTGCGTTTCCGCATCGCGGTCGGCGGCAAGCCTGGCGTCGGTCGGGATCAGATAATTGACGCCGCCGATCTCCATGCCGTGACCGGCATAATAGACCACCGCCCAATCGGCCTTTTCAGCCTGGGTGCCGAATTCGTGCAGGGCCGCGAAAAACCTGTCGCGGGTCAGGTCCGGCGCCAGCGTCACGGTGGCAAAGCCGAGCTCGCGAAGCGTGGAGGCAATCAGCTTGGCGTCACGCGGCGGATTGACGAGCGGCTGCACGTTCTTGTAGGCGCCGTTGCCGACGATCAAGGCGACCTTGCGCGGGCCGGACGGCACGGCTGCGGCTGTTTTTCCCGGAGCCGGCTTGGCCGCGGCGGACGGAGGCGGCGCTGCTCCCGTCAACACGGCCAGACGCTCCTTGGCGAAGCGGCGCGCAATCGCGGTATCGATATCATCGAACTTCGTCAGCGCAGCGCTCGCCGAACGATATTCACTGCGCGCGTCGGCGGCAGCGCGGCGCTTTTCGAACAGCTGGCCGCGATAGGCGTGCGCGCGGATATAGTTCGGATTGATCTTGAGCGCCTCGTTGTAATCCTTCAGCGCGGCGTCGAGGTCGCCCTTGGCCAGATAGACGTTGCCACGGTTGGTCAGCGTGTAGATCGACGTCGGGGCTTTGGCCAGCGCCGCGTTGCAGTCCGCCAGCGCGTCGTCGAATTTTCTCATCTCGGTGTAGGTAATGCAGCGGTAGTTGGCGACTTGCGGGCCGTCGGGATTGATCTTCTGGGCGTCGGCGAAATCGGCGATCGCCGCAGGGTACTGCTTGCGGTAGGTCTGCAGGCGTGCCCGATTGTAGAAATGGATGTAGCGGATCGGGTCGTTGGCGGGATATTTGAGGGCGGTGTTGAATTCCGAAAACGCGCGCTCGAAGTCGCCCCTGCGCATGAAGATCAGACCGCGGTTGTTGTAGGCGCTGGCGAAATTCGGCCGCAGCTTCAGGCAAAGATTGTAATCGGCGAGCGCGCGCTCATCGTCGCCCTTGTTGCTGTAGGCGATGCCTCGGGAATTGATGTAGCCGATATGTTCGGGATCGTTGTCGTGCGCCGCGCTGAAGGCGGCGATCGCGCCATCATAGTCGCGCTTCTTCATCGCCGTATCGCCGCGATACCAGAACGCGTTGGCTCTGGGTTTGCCGGTGACCTTGTCGTCGGCAATGACGGTTTCGCAGGCGGCCAGCCTGCTGCGGGTTCCGCATCCTGCTTCCGGCAGGTGTCGATATCGCCCGCCGCCTGCGCGGAGCCGACGGCGACGAGCGAGACGACGGCCAGGAAAAGGGCGCGCAACATTGGCGAGACGCTCCGGCGCATGCATTTTGGTCGCCGCCGGCGACCGGCGGTTCATTGTTGGAAGCGACGCGAGGCCCGGTCAAGCGTGGCCAAACATCGCGTCCCGATCCTGCTCTAAATCGTTGCGCGGGCGTGGTTTTATTCACGAAACCGTGTGGGCCGCACCGTAACAAAATGAACCCCGGCCCGTATCTTGGCGTATCGGAGGGAGCAACGCCGATTGCGAAACGCCGCTCCCGCTCTAAACTGCCTTCCAACAGCCTCAAGAGGAAACCATGTCCCCTCGCCGTTTCAGCCGCCTTTCGCTGTGCGCCGCCGCGATCGGCGCGCTCGCCATTGCCGCGTTCGCCGCCGCCCCCTCGCGCGCCGCGGAAGACGCCGTGATCATCCCGCCGCCCGCCGCCGACGCGGCACCTACCAGCGGCACCCAGACTGCGATCCTCGCGGGTGGTTGTTTCTGGGGCGTCCAGGGCGTGTTCCAGCACACCTCGGGTGTCGTCAATGCCGTGTCCGGTTACGCCGGCGGCAGCAAGGCCACCGCCGACTACAATCTGGTTTCGATGGGAACCACGAATCATGCGGAAGTGGTCGAGGTCAAATACGACCCGACGAAGATCAGCTACGGCAAGATCCTGCAGATATTCTTCTCGGTCGTGCACGACCCGACCCAGCTCAACCGCCAGGGGCCGGACGCCGGCACGCAGTATCGCTCGGCGATCTTCACCACCAATGACGAGCAGAAGAAGGTCGCGGAGGCCTATATCGCCCAGCTCAACGCCGCCAAGGTCTACAAGAAGCCGATCGTGACCAAAATCGGCCCGCTGGAGGCGTTTTATGCGGCGGAGGCCTATCACCAGGACTACCTGACACTGCACCCCAACCAGCCCTATATTGCCTTCAACGACATCCCGAAGATCCATAATCTGAAGAAGATCTTCGCAAGCGACTATCTCGAGAAGCCGACGCTGGTGAGCGCTGCGAAGGTCACCAACTGAGGAATTAGTTACCGTCATTGCCTGCGACAAACGCGAAGCGTTTGCGCAAGGGAGCGTAGCGACGAAGCAATCCATAGTGCATCCCTCACACTGGATTGCTTCGCGGAGCCTGTCATCGGGCGCGCGTTCGCGCGACCCGGTGGCTCGCAATGACGATCAGATTCATAAAGGAGACTCTATGTCCGACACCAAGACCAAGGTCGAGAAGAGCGAGGCCGAGTGGCGCCGCGAGCTGACGCCGATGCAGTACGCGGTGCTGCGCGAGAAGGCGACCGAGCGGCCGTTTGCCGGCGAATACGAGCATGAGACGCGCAAGGGCACCTATACCTGCGCCGGCTGCGGGCACACGCTGTTCGAATCCGACGCCAAGTTCGATTCCGGCTGCGGCTGGCCGAGCTTCACCGCGCCCGCGGCGGATGGCCATGTCGACGAGGAGCATGACATCAGCCACGGCATGATCCGCACGGAAGTTCTGTGCTCGAAATGCGACGGCCATCTCGGCCACGTCTTCAATGACGGTCCGGGACCGACCGGGCTGCGCTACTGCATCAATTCGGCATCGCTGAAGCTGCAGCCGAAGTAACTTCATATCCATTCGAACTTGTTTCCCGCCCCGTGCGACCAAGAGCTGGTCGCGCGGGGTTTTTGCTTTTTCAGGGGTGCATTTCCCGGTTTGCCCGGCGCGCAAACAAGGAAAGTCCAGATGCCATTATCCAAACGTCTGCTGCTCGGTCTTGGGCTTGCCACCCTCATCATGGAGAGCGTTGTGATCCAGCCTGCCTTTGCCGCCGACAAGGTCTCCCTGTTCAAGGTCATTACCGCCAAGGACGAAATCGTCATCGGCATCGCCGAGGACGATCTGGCGCAGATGGACGGCAAGAACGCCGGCGGCATCGCCAAGATGCTGGTCGCCAAGGGCTCGATGAGCGTCTGGCGCTATGCCGTGCACAAATCGGCTAGCGGCGATCTCGAACAGGCGCCGCTGCACAAGATCGGCCTGCTCGCGTCAGACTCGCTGCGCGTCGAACCCTACGCGACGCCGCTGAAGGTGCTGCCGATCGACGAGAGCAAGAGATAATTGCTCGTCATTGCGAGCGTAGCGAAGCAATCCATTCTTTTTGCGCGGCGGCATAGATTGCTTCGCGGAGCCCGTCATCGGGCGCGCATTCGCGCGACCCGTTGGCTCGCAATGACGGTTGAGGCGCCCCGGCGCCCCCTGACCCCTTTCGGCGGAGCGAGGACTTGCGGCCTGGAATGTGCCTTGTTCCGGGCCGCGGGGCGCTTTGCCGGGGGCCGGCCGCGTGTTGGGGAGCCGCCATGTCGCTGGGCACGATACTCATCATTATCCTGATTATTTTCCTCCTCGGCGACTTCTCCGGCCGTTTTGGCGGCTATGGCTATGGTCTTGGCCATTCCGGCATGGGCCTCGGCGGCGTGATTCTGATCGTGCTGGTCATCCTGGTCGTGCTGCGCAAATTCTAGGCCCCGTAGGTCCTTGAAATAACAGGGCTTATTTCGGGCCGAAACGGCCCCAAGATGAGCCATGCGCGGATTCATTATCACCCCCGATCTGCGCCATCAGGAGTCGCATTTCTGTCAAACAGGCTTATATTGGGGGTCGAAATGACGTGCACGGCGCGCCGCCAGGGATAGCGGCCCACCGTCATCCAATCCCCACTCGCTCGACGAACGAGCCAAAAAGATTGAGGTCACAAACCATGCGTCCCTTCAGTTACGATACCGCCGCCGAACTGTTTCCTGCCGCGATCCGCAAGAAGAAGCGCGCTGGCTTTGCCTATCGGCGATTTGGCACCGCGGCCGAAGCGGTTCGCTTCGCGATCGAGGAACTGCCGGCGGATTCGCTGAACGGCGCCTATCTGCAAGTCGAGGAAGCCCGCTTCGACCAGAGCGGCATCCGCACGCTGTATGAAAGCGAAGCCTTCCCGCTGACGCGCCGCCCCCGTGCGCCCGTCGCGACCGAAACCAGCGCCGACGCCGCGTAAGATCAGGATTTAGCTTTTGAAGCTAGCTGCCCTCGGACGATGTCCGGGGGCATTTTTTTCGCGTCACCCTTGGCGGTCACAACCGCGGCTGCTTGTCGATCCAGCGCTTGAGCATCCGCACGTTGCGGACGTTGGCGCGGAACATGACGTCGAAGGCGTCGCCCGCGACCGGCACCAGGCCGACCACGCCATCCAATGCGACATTGCCGAGCATCCGCGCCGTGAGGTGCCAGGGCGCGCCGAGCGCGCGCGCCTCGCGCACCAGCCACAGCGAGATCGCGGTCGTGATGATGTCGCCGACCACAGGGATCAACCCGATCAGGCCATCGATGCCGTAACGGATATTGGTGCCGGGCAGGATGAAGGCGACGTCGAGCAGCTTCGACAGCGCCTCGAGCCGCGCCATCCGCTGTTCGCGGGTGAGATTGCCGAACGGGTTGGCGGTGGAGTTTCCAAAATCGATCCGGAAACCCTCGAACTGCCCACGCAGGCTCGGGTCGGGAATTTCGTGCCCGTCCTGATCGATCACCGGCCCATGCCCCTGCGCCCGCCCTGACGAGGGGCGCTCGCTGCGGGAACGCTTCGGCACATAGATATCTTCGTTTGACATGGTCATCAGATGGTAACGCAAAACAGCCGCGCAAGTTGCGTCAAAATATCGCTTCTTCCTGCCTATCCGGCACCCGAGGTCTTGGTCACATGCTCCGTGATTGCGAGCAAAGCGAAGCAATCCATCGGGCCGCAAGCAAGAATGGATTGCTTCGTCGCTACGCTCCTCGCAATGACGAGGCCCATATTTCCTGATTCAATTTTCAAACAGCCAGCTCTCAAACCCGTTATCCTGAGGTGCGCGCTCTTGCGCGCCTCGAAGGACGACGGTGGATACACCTTCGCGTTCTCGCGGCGCGATGCGCCCGAAGTTTTTCGACAGGTTCGCCCTCTCAAATCAGAGGGAGCAGGGAATGCCGGATGCGCGCTGCACCCGCGATCTCGTGAGCAATGTGCACAAAAAGGTGCGCCCACGAGCATACAGGGCAGCGGAGAACATGCGACATTCCCTGCGCAATGGCTTTACGGCTTATACGTGATCTCCCCGGAGAACGGCTCTTTTGCCTCCGTTGCGCCCTGGGAAATCGAATGTCTCCCAGGTGCATAGACGCCAGCAACGTGACGTCAGGACCACACGACTTCGCCGTACGCGTCAGTTGCGCTCGTCAGTCGCAACATCGGCGTCCACCGCTCCCCGCCCCTCGTTGTGACGATGGCCAACGCCCCTCTGAGCAGGACGGGATGGCTATTAATGTGAACTAATTTGTTCTTCTGATAAAGCGAAATATTTTTGATCCCGGGCTTGACAGGCCTTCTGCAAATCAGAATTGATTTGCCCGTCGGGCAAAATTGTCACGCCCCAACGTCATTGCGAGGAGCGAATGCGACGAAGCAATCCATTCTTTCTTTATGTGGTGAGGTGGATTGCTTCGCTCCGCTCGCAATGACGGCCGTATGCAGGATGGCTCGAGCTGCGCTGATTACGTCGAATGCACCGGCGCCTGCTCGTCGGCATACTTGTTCGCCAGCCATGACGACAGCAACGTCGGCACGCAACCGACCAATCCATAGAGCAGGAACTGGATCACGCCGGTGTCGGGGCCGCGCGAGCCATACATCAGTTCCGCAACCGTGAACCCGATCGCGCCCATGATGCAGATCCGCAAGCCCGGGCGGATGCGCGGCACGTGATACAGGATGTCGTCGACGGCGCCGGTCATCAGCGCCGGCACGATACCAAACAGATAGCTGTATTGCAGCGACTTGGCGAAAGTGACGAAGAACTTGCTGACCTCGGCCCAGTTGGTCTCGGCCCAATAGCCCGAAGCCACCGTGGTCGCGTACAGCAACAACAGGCCGCCGACGAACGGGCCGATGGCTCCGAAGATCAGGTAACGCTTCATGGCCGCCCTCTTCCAATCCCGGGATCAGATGCGGTCTCAGTCTTACGACGATCTTGCCCAGAATTCGACGGGCTTGAAGGGTGCGTTGCGAAACGTGTTCCGCGGCCCTACTCGCCCCACGCGGCGAACGCCTCGTTGAACGCGCGCTCGCCGGGTGCGCCCTTTTCGATCGCGATGATGGCGCGGCGCTGGTTGACGTAGACCAGCGGGATGTCGAACCATGAACGCTCCTTGAGGAGCTGCAGGTTGCGGGTGCGGTCGGCATCGACGTTGGAAAGGCCGACCAGGAAGAAGCCGTCGGTGACTTTCACCGCAAGGCCGGCGAGCGGCGTGCCGCGCGCCTGCTCGTTGGACTTCATCAGGATGCCCGGCACGTTGCCGACGCCGCCGCCGGCGGCATCCTGCGGCTGGAAGGTCAGTTCCGCGGTGTGGCTGGCCGGCAGCGAGGTGTCGGAGTTGCGGCGGAACGACATCGTCATCTTGAACTTGCGGTCGGGAATTTCGATGTCGGCGCGCACGGCGATGTCCGGCTTCTGGTTGCCGGTCGCCTTGATCGGTTCGGTACGCCAGATCACCGAGCCGACATATTGCTTGCCCTTCGGATCGGACGGATCCTCGTCATACAGCACCACGCGCTGCGCCACCGGCGCGACCTGCTCGGACGACGACTGTCCGACGCGATCGGGGATCTTCGGCCTCGACTGCGGCGCGGAGGGATCCTTCGGCGCCTCGACGACGGGCGAGGATTTCAACAGGCCGGAGACCATGGTGACGGCGGTCTTGCCCCAGAGGATACCGGCGCCGACCAGGATCAGCACGATGCCGATCGCGATCGCGCTCTTGAACGGGAACGCAGCACCGGCCCGGCGCGCCTTCTTCTGCTCGCGGTCGCTACCCTGGCCGATCCGCGAACGCTGCGGCGGCGGCTGCATCGGAGCGGCCTGCGGCGAATAGCGGTCGGCCTCCTCCAGCGACTCGTCATAGGAATACGGCGCCTCGGGATCGGCGCCGCGGTTCTCCATGCTCGGCTCGAGCCGGTCGAATTCCGGCGAGGGCGACGGCACGTTGGCATAGGTCTTTCGCGCCGAGCGGCTGGCTTGGGCTGCGGCGCGGCCGAGATCGTCGGCGTCGGCGGCGATATCGCGGAAGCCGCGCATGCCGGGCGGCTGCGGCATCTGCGGCGCGGAATTGTCG
>JACDAG010000447.1 GCA_013695565.1 Bradyrhizobium sp. | reverse complement strand
GCTGCGAGCGCGGGGATAGGGGATACCGTCATGCCATTCGTCGCAAGGGCTCCTCGCAATGACGAAAAGGATGTGAGGGGAGGACAATGAACCAGAAAAATACCAACCAGAAAAACCTGCTCGAAGTAGACTGGAGCAAGATCCCGGCGCCGACGGACGATGGCGCGGCGAACCATCTCGCGGGCTTGACGATTCCGCCGCTCAGCCTGGTCGCGACCGACGACACATCGGTGACGCTATCCGAGCTTCCGGGCCGCACCGTCGTATTCGCCTATCCCCGCACCGGCGAGCCCGGCAAGATCAGCCTGGTCGATGATTGGGACATGATCCCAGGCGCGCGGGGCTGCACGCCGCAAACCTGTTCGTTCCGCGACCTGTTCGCCGAACTGAAGGCCGCCGGCGCCCGGCAGGTGTTCGGGCTGTCGACGCAAAGCAACTTCTACCAGACCGAAATGGCGTCACGGCTGCATCTGCCGTTTCCGGTGCTGTCCGACGAGAAGCTGGCGCTGACGCGGGCGTTGAAACTGCCGACGATGGATGTGGCCGGCCTGACGCTGATCAAGCGGCTGGCGCTGATCATCGACAACGGGCGCATTGCCCACGTCTTCTATCCGGTGTTTCCGCCGGACCGGAACGCCGGCGACGTGCTGGCGTGGCTGCAGGAAAATCCTGCTTGATATGAGGGTGGGCAAAGCCACCGGGTCGCGCGAATGCGCGCCCGATGACAGGCTCCGCGTGCCCACCGTGTTCAACGCGAACGCCGGTAGTCGAGATGGTGGGCACGGCGCAAGCGCGCCTTTGCTCACCCTACGAATCCAGATCCGCTCGCACCTTCGCAAACACGCTGCGAAACATTTCCGGCGTCAGCACCCGTGTATTGGTGTTGTAACGCGAGCAGTGATAGCTGTCGTAAAGCGTGATCGTGCCGGCGCTATGCACGGCGCCGTGCCCAAAGGGCGCGGCGGCGCTGCGAAGGCCAAGGGCTTTTACCGTCGATTCATGAGCGATGCGGCCGAGCGCTACGATCGAGCGAAGTCTGGGCATTCCGGCGATGGTCGCGATCAGGAATTGCCGGCAGGTGTTGATCTCGGCCGGCAGCGGCTTGTTCTGCGGCGGCAAACAATGCACCGCATTGCCGATCCGGCAATCGACCAGCCGCAATCCGTCGTCGGGCCGCGCCAGATAAACGCCTTTGGCAAAGCCATATTCCAGCAAAGTTGCATAGAGCAGGTCGCCGGCGTAGTCGCCGGTAAAGGGGCGCCCGGTGCGATTGGCCCCTTGCATGCCGGGAGCGAGGCCTACGATCAACAATTGTCCAGCGGGATCGCCGAACGGGGGCACCGGCGAATTGAACCAGTCCGGTTCACGCGCGCGAAGCTGCGCACGAAAATCGGCGAGCCGCGGGCAGAGCGGGCAGTTGCGGTCGGGTGCGGTAGCAGGAAGGGCGGCGATGCTAGCCATTTAGAAGGTAACTAGCAGTGCGCCGGATCATTCTCAATCTTCGAAGTCGTCACCTGCTGCCCGGGGGGCCATGGTGGTCGCCCGCTGCAGGAATTGCGGTGCATGATGACGCGGCTCGCGCGGGGCGGGGCGCTCGGACGGGTCACGGCCAAGCTTGGATTGCAGCTCGACCAGATCGGTGAAGACGTCGGCCTGCCGCCGTAGCTCGTCGGCGATCATCGGCGGCTGGCTCGAAATCGTCGACACTACCGTGACGCGAACACCGCGCCGCTGTACCGCTTCAACCAGCGAGCGAAAATCGCCGTCGCCGGAGAACAGCACGATCTGATCGACATGCTCGGCGAGCTCCATGGCATCGACGGCGAGTTCGATGTCCATATTGCCTTTCACCTTGCGGCGGCCGCTGGCGTCGATGAATTCCTTGGTCGCCTTGGTGACCACGGTGTAGCCGTTGTAGTCGAGCCAGTCGATCAACGGACGGATCGAGGAATATTCCTGATCCTCTATAATCGCCGTGTAATTGAACGCGCGTACGAGTGTGCCGCGGCTCTGGAATTCCTTGAGAAGGCGCTTGTAATCGATGTCGAAACCGAGCGTCTTGGCGGTCGCATAGAGATTGGCGCCATCGATGAAGAGCGCGATCTTGTTGGAAGCGGGTGACATCAAAGGGTTCTCGCGTTGTTGTTAACGTTTTTAGCGCAGCGGCCATCGACCGCGCGCGATTTCCAGTTCGGCTGCCTAAAGTTCGGTGAATCTTTCCCCACGACAATCACCACTGCAATTATGGTGAGGCGAGGGCGAAAAACCTAGACTTTTGACGTTAGTTGGAGAGATTTCTTGTCCTCGACGGTGTCCCGCCGTTTCCGGACGCTCCGGCCTTCTGGCCCCGACATTTGGTTAGCAGAGCTCATTAAGAAGGCAAATCACAAATTTTGCCTTGCGAAACGTCCTCCACCCCTATAACTAGCCCCCATAACCAACATATTCGGCCCCATTTAACGGAGCGACAGTCTATGGCGCGCGTCACCGTGGAAGATTGCATTGATAAGGTCGACAACCGGTTCGACCTGGTTCTGCTGGCAGCGCATCGCGCCCGTATGATCTCGTCCGGATCGCAACTCACGGTTGATCGCGATAACGACAAGAATCCGGTCGTTTCGCTGCGGGAAATCGCCGACTCCTCGATCTCCCCGGAAGATTTGCGCGAGGAACTCGTGCATTCCCTGCAGAAATTCGTCGAGGTCGATGAGCCTGAGCCCGATACCGTGCCTTTGATCGGCTCGGCCGGCGCCAGCGTCGATGCCGACGACACCGAGGTCGCCGTCGAGCGCATGACCGAGGAAGAGCTGCTGAAGGGCCTCGAAGGCCTGGCACCGCCGGAAGAGCAGCCCGAAGAGGACGAATAGTCCGGCAGCGGGCTGTCCCGAATAGTCGGAATTTGTTTCTGAATGTATCAAAGGCCCGGACATTTGTCCGGGCCTTTGCTTTTATTGACATTTTTTCGATTACGATGCGTGTTTGGTGGACGGCTGCGAGAGCACCTGAACCGGTTCGGCCGCAGCCCGGCCATGGGTTCGGCATCACAATCGGCCCGTGCGATGCGAAATTGATCGGTTGCTGGCCCACAACGGGGTGCAGCATCGTTCGAAATCGCATTAGATGTCCCTGAGATATTCTTGCGGCGCGCCAATTCGGCGCGCGGATGAAGGCAGTGATTCGATGGCGTTCTGGCGCCGCAGACCCCGGCAGATGGAGGCCGCGCCCGACCAGGTCGCGGTAGCGCCAGCGTCGCCCGTGACGGAGAGGGCCAAACCGCCACGCTCGCGGATGATGCGGCAATACGATCTGGTCGAGCGTGTCCGGTCGTACAATCCGGACACCGACGAGGATCTGCTCAATCGCGCCTATGTCTACGCCATGAAAGCGCACGGCAGCCAAACCCGCGCGTCCGGCGATCCCTATTTCTCGCATCCGCTCGAGGTCGCGGCGATCCTCACAGGACTCAAGCTCGATGACGCCACCATCGTCGCCGCACTGCTGCACGACACCATCGAGGACACCGAGGCGACGCGGGCGGAGATCGACAATATCTTCGGCCACGAGATCGGCGCGCTGGTCGAGGGCCTCACCAAGCTGAAGCGGCTCGAGCTGGTTTCGCGCGAGGCCAAGCAGGCCGAGAATCTGCGCAAGCTGTTGCTGGCGATCGCCGACGACGTCCGCGTGCTCCTGGTCAAGCTCGCCGACCGTCTGCACAACATGCGGACGCTGGAATTCGTGCCGCACGCCTCCCGCCGCCGTATCGCCGAGGAGACGCTGGATATCTATGCGCCGCTCGCCGGCCGCATGGGTATGCAGGAGATGCGCGAAGAGCTCGAGGATCTCTCGTTCCATACGCTCGACCCCGAAGCCTATGCGGTGGTGATGCAGCGGCTGGACTCGCTGGCGGATCGCAACCGCAATCTGATCGGCGAAATCGAAACCCAGCTGTCGAAGAATTTGCTGAAGAACGGCATCACCGCGCGGGTCTATGGCCGCCGCAAACAGCCGTTTTCGATCTGGACCAAGATGGAGCGCAAATCGGTAGGCTTCGAACAATTGTCCGACATCTACGGCTTCCGCGTCGTGATGGGAGACATCGAGGCCTGCTACCGCGCGCTCGGCGTCGTGCACACCACCTGGCCGGTGGTGCCCGGGCGCTTCAAGGACTACATCTCGACGCCGAAGGTGAACGACTATCGTTCGATCCACACCACCGTGATCGGTCCCGGCAAGCAGCGCGTCGAACTGCAGATCCGCACCGAGGAGATGAACCAGATCGCGGAATTCGGTATCGCCGCGCACGCGTTTTACAAGGAAGGCATGGGCTCGCCGACCGAGCGGCTCAAGCACGAATCCAACGCCTTCGCCTGGCTGCGCCACACCGTCGGCATTCTGTCCGAAAGCGCCAATCCGGAAGAGTTTCTGGAGCACACCAAGCTCGAACTGTTCCACGACCAGGTGTTCTGCTTCACCCCGAAGGGCAAACTGATCGCGCTGCCGCGTCAGGCCAATGTGATCGACTTCGCCTATGCCGTGCATACCGACGTCGGCAACAGCGCGGTCGGCTGCAAGATCAACGGCAAATTCGCACCCTTGTCGTCCGAATTGCAGAACGGCGACGAGGTCGAGGTGTTGACCTCGCAGGCGCAGGCGGCGCCGCCATCGGCTTGGGAGTCGCTCGCCGTCACCGGCAAGGCGCGGGCGGCAATCCGCCGCGCCACCCGTACCGCGGTGCGCGATCAATATGCCGGGCTTGGCCGCCGCATCGTCGACCGCCTGTTTGCCCGCGCCAAGATCGAATATGTCGACGACAAGCTGAAGGGCGCGCTGCCGCGGCTGGCGCGCGTCTCGATTGAGGATGTGATGGCGTCGGTCGGGCGCGGCGAGTTGAAGGCGTCCGACGTCGCGCGCGCGATGTATCCGGACTACAAGGAAGAGCGGATGGTCCGTTACGGGACCAAGAAGAGCCTCGCCGTCAAACTGAAGCTGAAATCCGACCCGCATCATCCGGCGCGCGCCGCCTCCGTCATCCCGGTGCGCGGCCTCAATTCCGATCTGCCGGTCAAGTTCGCGCCGAATGGCGGCGCCGTGCCGGGCGACCGTATCGTTGGCATCGTCTCGCCGGGCGAGGGCATCACGATCTATCCGATCCAGTCGCCGGCGCTGAAGGATTTCGAGGAAGAGCCGGAGCGCTGGCTCGACGTCCGCTGGGATATCGACGAGACCATGCCGCAGCGGTTTCCGGCGCGGATTCTCGTGCACAACGTCAACGAGCCCGGCAGCCTCGCCCAGGTTGCGACCGTGATCGCCGAGCATGACGGCAATATCGACAATATCAGCATGTCGCGCCGCTCCCCCGATTTCACGGAGCTGACCATCGATCTCGAGGTCTATGACCTCAAGCATCTCAGCGCTATTATCGCCCAGTTGCGCGCCAAAGCCGTCGTCGCACGGGTCGAGCGCGTTAATGGGTAATTCACCCGCCAGGATTCCAAGAGAGTAAAATGCCGAAAGCTCCTCCGCTGCGCCTCGGAGTCAATGTCGATCACGTCGCCACCTTGCGCAACGCGCGCGGCGGCGCACGACCGGATCCGGTCCGCGCGGCGCTGACCGCGATCGAGGCAGGGGCCGATGGCATCACCGCGCACTTGCGCGAAGACCGCCGCCATATCCGCGATACCGACATGGAACGGCTCAAGGCCGAAATCGGAAAGCCGCTCAATTTCGAGATGGCGGCGACCGAGGACATGCTGCGGATTTCGCTCGCGACCAGGCCGCATGCGGTCTGTCTCGTGCCCGAGCGCCGTGAAGAGCTCACCACCGAAGGCGGGCTCGACGTGGTCGGCCAGCACAATGCGCTGGCGCCGTTTATCGCGCGGCTGAACGATGCCGGGATCCGGGTGTCGCTGTTCATCTCGGCCGACCCGCAGCAGATCGAGATGGCCGCGCGACTGCGGGCGCCGGTGATCGAAATCCATACCGGCGGCTGGTGCGATGCCTTGGTCGATGGCCATGCCGCCAAGGCCGAGGCGGAATGGCAGCGCATCGTCGAGGGCGCGAAGCTGGCGCATGCCGCGGGGCTCGAGGTTCATGCCGGCCACGGCCTTGACTACCAGACGGCCGAAACGATCGCGGCGTTGCCCGAACTGGCCGAACTCAACATCGGCTACTTCATGATGGGGGAGGCGCTGTTCGTGGGGCTCGGCGAAACCGTCCGCAGCATGCGCGCGGCCATGGACCGTGGCCGCCAGCGGGGTCAGGGCAAAGCATGATTATCGGCATCGGCTCCGACCTGATCGACATCACGCGGGTGGCCAAGGTGATCGAGCGCCACGGCGACCGCTTCCTCGACCGCATCTTCACCGATGCCGAGCGCGCCCGGGCCGCGCGCCGCGCCAAGAGCGAGAAGATGGTGGTCGCGACCTATGCCAAGCGGTTCGCGGCCAAGGAGGCCTGTTCCAAGGCGCTCGGCACCGGCATCCGCCAGGGCGTCTGGTGGCGGGATATGGGGGTGGTGAACCTGCCGGGCGGCCGTCCCACCATGCAACTGACCGGGGGGGCACTGGCGCGGCTCGAGAAGCTGACGCCGGAAGGGTACGAGGCCCGGATCGACCTTTCCATCACCGACGATTGGCCGTTGGCCCAGGCCTTCGTCATAATTTCGGCGGTCGTTCCGGGCAAATCATGACGCTGGCGGCCGTTCGCGCCAGGGGACCGAGCTAAAACTAAAAATCATTGATTTATCAATGGATTGCGAAGTTTTGACGAGGCGCTTGATTGCACGGCCGCAAACAACCGTCTAAAACGCCGCAGCGACACTACCGAACCAGGGCGAATTCGGGTTTTGCGCCGAATTTGCCTTTAATATCAGTATCGAGACCATTTTCTTGACGCGAACGGAACTCTCGATTCGGGTGAAGAAAACGTTCTGCCAGCGTGCGGGCCGAGCCCTTATCTAGGCTTGGCCGCGGTTGAAGAAGCCTTGTTTAAAAAGCCTTGCGGGAATTGGGAAAGCGATGAGCGTGACATCCGGGACAAAATCTGAAAGCGGCTTGGGTGAAACCATTCGCGTGGTGATCCACGCCCTCCTGATCGCGCTCGTGATCCGCACCTTCCTGTTCCAGCCCTTCAACATCCCCTCAGGTTCGATGAAGGCGACGCTTCTGGTCGGCGACTATCTGTTCGTGTCGAAATATTCGTACGGCTACAGCCATTATTCGATCCCGTTGTCGCCGCCGCTGTTCTCGGGCCGCATCTTCGGCTCCGAGCCGAGCCGCGGCGATATCGTGGTGTTCCGCCTGCCGCGCGAAGATTCCACCGACTACATCAAGCGCGTGATCGGTCTGCCCGGCGACCGCATCCAGATGAAGGAGGGGCTGCTCCACATCAACGACGCCCCGGTCAAGCGCGAGCGCCTGAGCGATTTCATCGGCGAGGACCCCTGCGGTTCCGATGCCACCGCGCGGGTGAAACGCTGGAAGGAAACGCTGCCGAACGGCGTTTCCTATGAGTCGCTGGATTGCGTCGACAACGGCTTTTACGACAACACCAACGTCTACACGGTGCCCTCGGGTCATCTCTTCATGATGGGCGACAACCGCGACAATTCGACCGACAGCCGTGTGCTGTCGCAGGTCGGGTTCGTGCCGTTCGAAAACATCGTAGGCCGGGCGCAAATGATCTTCTTCTCGATTGCCGAGGGCGAGCACGCCTGGATGTTCTGGCGCTGGCCGACCGCGGTGCGCTGGAATCGTATTTTCTCAATCGTGCGATGAACGACGAAACGCCCGTCATCAGGGATACCCCGACACAAGGCGACAGCGCGCAGCCTGATGCCGGTCGCGAAGCCGCGACCAAGAAGAAGCGCAGCAAGGTCTCGGCCAAGGCCGCGGCCGCCGCGATCGAAGCGCGCATCGGCCACAAGTTCGGCGATCCCAACCTGCTGACCACCGCGTTCACCCATGTGTCCGCGCTCAAGCCGGCGCGCAATCGCGCCGAGAGTTATCAGCGCCTCGAATTCCTCGGTGATCACGTGCTCGGGCTGATCGTCTCCGACATGCTGTATCGCGCGTTTCCGAACGCCGACGAGGGTGAATTGTCAAAGCGCCTCGCCGATCTCGTGCGCAAGGAAAGCTGCGCCGATGTCGCGAAATCGCTCGGGCTGGTCGACGACATCAAGCTCGGCCAGGTCGGCGCCAGCGCCAGCGCCCGGCTGCGCAAATCCGTGCTCGGCGACATCTGTGAAGCCGTGATCGGTGCGGTCTTTCTCGATGGCGGTTACAGTGCCGCTGCCCAATTCGTCGAGCGCAACTGGACCGAGCGGATGCGCAAGCCGCGCCGGCCGCTGCGCGATGCCAAGACGGTGTTGCAGGAATGGGCGCAGAGCAAGGGCATGCCGACGCCGGTCTACCGCGAGGTCGAGCGCACCGGCCCGCATCACGATCCGCAGTTCCGCGTCGCGGTCGATCTGCCGGGCCTGGATCCGGCCGAAGGCGTCGGCGGCAGCAAGCGCGCGGCCGAGAAGGTCGCGGCCTCCGTGATGATCGCGCGCGAAGGGGTTGGCGGCGGCAGCAATGACAGTTGAATCTTCGACCCAGACCGCTTGCGGCTTCGTCGCGCTGATCGGCGCGCCCAATGTAGGCAAGTCCACGCTGGTCAACGCGCTGGTCGGCTCCAAGGTCACGATCGTGTCGCGCAAGGTGCAGACCACGCGGGCGCTGATCCGCGGCATCGTCATCGAGAACAGCGCGCAGATCATCCTGGTCGATACGCCCGGCATCTTCGCGCCCAAGCGGCGGCTCGACCGCGCCATGGTGTCGACGGCCTGGAGCGGGGCGCATGACGCCGATCTGGTCTGTGTGCTGCTCGATGCCAAGGCCGGGATCGACGAGGAGGCGGAAGCCATCCTCAGCAAGCTTGCGACCGTCAAGCATCCGAAAATCCTGGTGCTGAACAAGATCGATCTGGTCCCGCGCGAGAAATTGCTGGCGCTGGCGCAAGCCGCCAACGAGCGAATGAAGTTCGAACACACCTTCATGGTCGCGGCGCTGTCGGGTGATGGCGTCGACGATTTGCGGGCGACGCTCGCCAAAATGGTGCCGGCAGGCCCGTTTCACTATCCCGAGGACCAGATGTCGGATGCGCCGATGCGGCATCTGGCGGCCGAGATCACGCGCGAGAAGATCTACCGGCAACTGCACCAGGAACTGCCGTATCAGTCCACCGTCGAGACCGACAGCTGGACCGAACGCAAGGACAAGTCGATCCGCATTGAGCAGACCATCTTCGTCGAGCGCGAGAGCCAGCGCAAAATCGTCCTCGGCAAGGGTGGCGCCACCATCAAGTCGATCGGCGCGGATTCGCGTAAAGAGATCGCCGAGATCGTCGGCGTCCCCGTGCATCTGTTCCTGTTTGTGAAAGTGCGCGAGAACTGGGGCGAAGACCCCGAGCGCTATCGTGAGATGGGACTGGATTTCCCGAAGGAATAATCCGGCAATGCACGCAATCGTCATTGCGAGCCAACGGGTCGGCGCGAAGCGCCGCCCGATGATAAACTCCGCGAAGCAATCCATCGTACCGCGTTGACGAAAATGGATTGCTTCGTCGCTTTGCTCCTCGCAATGACGGAATTTGGAAGTCCGATGACCTTACCCAGGAACGTAGTTTGGTTTGAAGTGCTGCTGTATCTGTCGCTGACGCTGGATGCGGTGTCCGTGGCGTTCCAGGACCGTACGCCGAAAGCCGACATGACCGAGCAGATGATCATGGTGTCGACCATCATGGCGGCAGGCCTGATCCTGCTGCTGGTCTATTTCGTCCGGCTCGCGGCGCGGGGGCGCAG
>JACDAG010000431.1 GCA_013695565.1 Bradyrhizobium sp. | reverse complement strand
TCACCGGCGTGTCCGGCGACAAGAAGGCCGGCGAGATCGTCGGCGCGTTGGCGCCGGCTTTCGATACGATCATCGCCACAGCGGCGCATCACAAGGGCGCGGATGCGAAAACCATCGCCGCCGCCGCGCGGCTCGCCAATCCGGCGGCGGAAGTTCATGTCGCCGGGACGATCGAGGATGCGGTGCGTTTGGCGTGCGAGCTGGCGGCGGCGCGCCGGCGGCGAATCTATGTGGCAGGCGGATTGTTCCTGGCGATCGAATACGCGACGGCCGCCAGAGGTGGTCTCGCGCAGGATTTGAAATTCTTTTAATTCCGTCATTCCGGGGCGATGCGAAAGCATCGAACCCGGAATCTCGAGATCCCGGGTTCACGACTTCGTCGTGCCCCGGGATGACTTCGTCAGTTCGTCCCCCCGGCGAGTCGTCCATCGCCTTGAAAGCCTCCTCGAGCTGCGGCGAGATCGAGACGCCGAGCTTCTCGCCGGTCGGCAGCCGCCCGACGAACCATTTGTTGTAGAGCGGGATCAGATCGCGGCCCGAACCGAGCTTGCGGAAGGTGCGCTCGACCACCGCTTTGAGCTGCGGCTCGCCCTTGCAGAACATGATGCCGTAGGGATCGTAGGACAGATATTCGCCGGTGACCTTGAACTGGGTCTGCGCCTTGTGCCGCGCGATCAGGCCGTAGAGCAGGATATCGTCGGTGGCGAACGCGTCGGCCTTGCCGTCCACCAGCATCTGGTAGGATTGCTCGTGATCGGGCGAGGTCAGGATGTTGAGGCCGAGCGCAAACTTCTTGTCGACATTATGCATCGCCTGTTCGTTGGTGGTGCCTTTTGTCACCACCACTCTCTTGCCCTTCAGATCCGCCGGCGCCGAGATCGTCGTGGCCTTCGGCACCATCAGCTTGGTGCCGGCCACGAACATCAGCGGCGAGAATGCCACCAGCTTGGCGCGCTCGGCATTGGCCGTCGTCGATCCGCATTCGAGGTCGATCTTGTTGTCCGTTACCGCCGGAATGCGGTCTTGACGTATTCGACCTTGAGGTTGGCATCGTCGACTTCGACGCCAATTTCCTCGACGATCGCCTCGCATAGTTCGAGGCTGTAGCCGATCGGCCGGTTGGAGTGATCGATGAACGAGAATGGCGGCGAGCTTTCGCGATAGCCGAGCCGCACCACATGCGTCTTCTTGATGTTGGCGAGCGTGGGGCTTAGCCCCTCGCTCACGGTCTGGGCCGGCGCAGGCGATGCCAGCAGACACGCTGCCAGCAACAGACCAGCGGCCAGTATCGGCCTACGTGCAGGTCCTCTCGTAGGTCCTCTCGTAGGTCCTCTTATTAGTCCTCTTGGGAACTGATGCATGCATCTCTCCCCTCAATGGGAGGCTGGGACGGGATCGCCGGCAACGGCATCGGATGGAACAACGTCGTCGGGGCCAAGCTCATGCTCGGGCCCGAGCTCGCCCTCCCATTTCGCGACCACGGCGGTGGCGAGCGAGTTGCCGATCACGTTAGTGGCGCTGCGTCCCATGTCGAGGAACGTATCGATACCCATGATCATCAAGAGGCCGGCCTCGGGAATGCCGAACTGGCTCAGCGTCGAGGCGACCACCACCAGCGAGGCGCGCGGCACGCCGGCGACCCCCTTGGAGGTGATCATCAGGGTTGCCAGCATTGCCAGCTGGGTCCCGAGCGGCATGTCGATGTGGTAGGTCTGCGCGATGAATACGCTCGCGAAGGTGCAATACATCATCGTGCCGTCGAGATTGAACGAGTAACCCAGCGGCAGCACGAAGCTCGAGATCCGCGACGACGCGCCGAAGCGATTCAACCCTTCGAGCGTCTTCGGATAGGCCGCCTCCGACGACGCGGTCGAGAACGCGATCATCAGGGGCTCGCGGATCAGCCGCAGCAGGTTCTTGTATCGCGGCCCGATCACGATGAAGCCGACGACGATCAGGATGATCCACAGGATCATCAGCGACAGATAGAAGCCGCCCATGAACACGATCAGTTTCCACAGCACGCCTAGGCCGTTCTTCGCCACAGTGGCCATGATCGCGGCCCATACCGCCAGCGGCGCGAACAGCATCACATAGCCGGTGACCTTGAGCATGATGTGGGCGAGATCGTCGATCAGCGACATGATCGGCTTCTGGCGCTCTTCCGGCATTGCGCCGAGGGCGACCGCGAAGAACACCGCAAACACCACGATCTGCAAGATTTCGTTCTGCGCCATCGCATCCGCGATCGAGGTCGGAACCAGATGGATCAGGAATTTTCAAACGAGAACGCCGACACCGGCAGGCCGGTCGATTGCGCCTTGTCGGGCAGCGTGCCGGGGAAGTTGGCGCCGGGCTCCAGCAAATTGACCATGATCAGGCCGAGCAGCAACGAGATGAACGACGCGCTGACGAACCAGCCCATGGTCTTCGCAAAGATCCGGCCGAGCCTGGAGCCCGAGCCCATATGGGCGATGCCACCGACTAGCGTGGCGAACACCAGGGGCGCGATGATCATCTTGATCAGGCGCAGAAACAGCATGGCGATCAGGTTTACGTCAGCTGCGATCTCCACCCGGTTGTCCGGCATGTAGTTGAAGACGATGGTCCCCATCGCGATGCCGAGCGCCATCGCGATCAGAATGTATTGTGTAAACCTGCTGGACATTTTCTTACCCCCGTAAGTTCCGGCAAACGCGAGTTTGGCAGATTTCGCAACCGAGGCAACAAGCTTGCGACATTTTGCACGCTTGCCGAAATGTTCCTGTTGTGGATCACGCGCGCGGCGACTAGCGTTCAATGCAGCGCACAACGTGTGCAATTGATCGATTGATAAGCGATCAATTGCATCAAGAACCGCCACAACAATGATCACGCCGAGGGGAACGCCATGAACGCATCAGTCAATCGTCAGATCCTGCTGGTGGAAAAGCCGACCGGAAAACTCGGGCCTGAGCATTTCAGGATGTCGGAAGGCGCGATCCCGGAGCCAAAGGACGGCGAGGTGCTGGTGCGCGCGCTCTATATCTCGCTCGACGCCGCCAACCGGGCCTGGATGCACGGCGCCACCTATCGCGCGGCGGTCGAAGCCAACACCGTGATGGCCGGCGGCGGCATCGCCGAAGTCGTATCCTCGAAAGCCCCGGGCCTCAGCCCCGGCGATATCGTGTTCGGCGACACCGGCTGGCAGGAATACGCGGCGGTGCCGGCAAAGCACATGACCAAAATGCCGAAGATGGAGCCGATAACGCATCTGCTCAGCGTCTACGGCATCGCCGGCCTTACCGCCTATTTCGGCCTGCTCCATGTCGGCAAGCCCAGGGAAGGCGAAACCGTTGTGGTGTCGGCCGCGGCCGGCTCGGTCGGCTCGATCGTCGGCCAAATTGCAAAAATCAAGGGATGCCACGTCGTCGGCATCGCCGGCGGCAAGGACAAATGCGACTGGCTGGTCAAGGAACTCGGCTTCGACGCCGCGGTCGACTACAAGGACGGCGCGGTGTTCAAGGCGCTC
>JACDAG010000423.1 GCA_013695565.1 Bradyrhizobium sp. | reverse complement strand
TCTGCGATCCGCGCCGTTCTTCCCGCAAACCTGATGATCGCCGCCGTGGGCGGAATCTCCGACAGGAATTTTGCGGAATACACCAGGACCGGAATTCATGCGTTCGGCCTCGGCACCAGCCTCTACAAGCCGGGGATGACGGCGGCCGAAGTGGCCGAACGCGCCAGGGCGACGATTAGCGCGTACGATTTGGCCATGCAGGAAGCGAAATAGCTCAGCGGTACGCTCTGCCCGCAAGATCGCCGTTAGCCGGCGACCTCGCTGGTGCGCGCCGACATTGCTGGCGTTTCAGCCTGCTTCGGCTGGATCGACGGCGCGTCCACGACCACCGCAGGGCTGGTTGCCGGCTTCGTTGCAAACAACGCCATGCGGCTCATCTGGCGGCCGGCGACGACGATCATCACGGCGCAGACGACATAGAGACCGACGCCGAGCGCGTAAGTATTGGCGATGCCGAATTCGATCGACAGCGCCATGCCCAGTACCGACGCCAGCATCGACGTGATGCCGTTGGCGCTCCAGAAGTACGGATGCAAATCGGCCTGGCGCCGCCAGATGCTTAAGCCGAGCGGGAACATCATCCCCATGCAGAACGCCGGCGGCGCCAGCAGCAGCACCGACAGCACGATGCGCATGCCCGTCGTTTCCGATCGCGCCCACGTCGTCAGCAGCGGCGTCAGCAGTCCGGCAATGGTCAGTGCCGCCAGCAGCGCAACGATTCGGGTAATGACCGCATGCCGTCGGGGTGAACGCGCGCCGACCGTGGTGCTGCCCAGCCCGCCGAACAGCAGGATCGTGAACAGCACGACGCTGAGCCCGTAGACGGGATGGCCCAGGAACACCATCAGCCGCTGCATCTGCGAGATCTCGATCAGCATGAAGCCGACACCGATGGCGCAGAAATAGGTCACCGGCGGCGTCAGCGTCGCCAGCGGCGTCTTGCGTGCGAGCCGGATGAACGGCCAGACGACGTAATAGAGACAGGCAACCAGCGCCACCGCGATCAGCGCCAGCGTCATGGTGAGCGCGGTGTTGTTATGGGTACGCGCCGACATTGGGGCTGCGACGAAATCGTCGAAACGCGCGGTGTAGAAGAAGAACGGATTATCGTCGGTCGACGGCGTGACGTTTTCCGGCAGCGAGGCGAAGTAGGCGGCATCGGCCGTGCCCGAAATCAGTTTCGTCGTCACCGCATCGAAAGCGACATCGGGCCCCATCATGATCTTGAAGCCCTGGGCTTCGAGATTTCCGCGCGCGTGCTGCCATTCCGCTGACGTGAAGGCGTCGGGCCGCGTGATCACGTTGACGATGTTGCCGACGTTCAGCGCGATCAGATGGTCCTTCAATGCGGCGGCGGGCACGCCGTTGCGCTTCAGGGCCTCGGCCGCGATCGCAACCAGCCGGTAGAATTCGCCGCGATGGGTGTCCGCATCGTACCAGCGCGACACCGACAGCATGCCGCGCGGCTTCAGTGAGCGGTAGAAATCACCCCAGGCCTCCACCGTGTAGAGCCGGTTTTCCGTCAACGTCAGTCCGCCGGCGGCGGTCGCCGCCCAGGTATCGATCAGCGAGATCTGCACCAGATCGTAGCGGTCGGGGGAATGGTTGATGTAGCTGCGGGCCTCGGCATTGATCAGGGAGACGCCGGGTTGCTTGTCGAGATGGCCGGAGAAATCGGCGAACTTGTCGGTGAGCACTTCGAAGATCGCCGGATTGATCTCGATGCCGCTGATTTTTTTGGCGCCGAACAGCAGCGCGGAGAGAACGTCCCGGCCGCCGCCCACGCCGACGATCGCGACGTCGGCCGGCGGCTGCACCAGATAGGCGGCGTTGATGACGTCGTCCTTCAGATAGCCGAACTTGCCGAGATCGCCGTCGAAGCGGGTAATAACGGTGGCGGCATCGGCGTCGATGTCGAGATATTTCTGGTCGATCTTGCTCGTCGGCAGGCGGGAAAAGCCCCAGCCGAACGGCATGGATTCGCCGAGCGCGGTGACGCGGACGCGCGAATAGGTGTTCCAGCGCTCGAACAGCGTTCCCGTCTGTTGCGCGCCCTTGGCCCAGAACACGCCGAGATGGCTCTTGCCGGAGACATCGAGTGCGGCATGCAGCAGTGCGACCGCACCGAGCGACAGCGCGACGGCGCCGCTGAGGCGCAGCGTGCGGAGATCGCCGCTGCCCCGCACCACCATCCAGCCCGCGCCTGCGGCCATCGCACCGATGGCGAGCGTGGCGCTGACGGGGTCGATCACGAGAAGCACGAAGATGATGCCGAGGCACCCGAGCGCCGCACCGGCAAGGTCGGCGGCGTAGAGCCAGCCGCCGCTGTAAGGCATGCGCGTCAACAACAACGTGATGCAGACACCGCTTTCGGTCAGCGGGATCACGAAGGCAATGGTCGATGCCAGCAGCGCCAGCCATAGATGCTGGACGGGTACCAGCAGCGGCGCGCACAAGAAGCAGACCATGGCGCCGACGCCGGTGACGGCAAACCAGGAAGCGTGGCGCGCGAATTCCGCGCCGACGCGTTCGGCGGCATAGCGGGTGGGGTTGTTGTAGACCTTCATCGCGCCGCGGGTCAGCCCGAGCATCGCCAGCGAAATCGCCGCGAACGCGAAATGGTAGTACAGCATCACGCTGAAGAAGCGCGTGATCAGGATCTGGTAGGAAAGCGTGACGGAAGCCAATACGAAAATCGCGAAATAGTGGCGGCCAGTAATTCTCGGGAAGGGCTGCAAAACACTGCTCCTGAATAACGCCGACCAATGCGCGGGGTGCTGTCTTTTGCTATGCTAGATTCCGTAATGTTCGCTTAAATAAATCGGATGATTTGAGGCGCCGGGCGCAATCGCCGGGCAGCTTCGCCGCAAGGGCGCGACCCGATCGCAGATTCCACGTACGGAATTCGCAGGGGGATTGATTAACGCATCCTTAATGCAACCAGCGATGGCTTGTTCGCCTCACGTCACCGGCCCGGGCGTGAACAGCGTCAGATCGTTGTGTATGCCCCAGCGATCGGACCACACCTTGGTGCGGCCGCTGGCGACATCGAGGATCAGGCGGAACAGGTCCCAGCCGGTTTCCTCGATCGTGGCTTCACCGGTGGCGATACGGCCGGCGTCGAAATCGATCAAATCCTTCCAGCGGCGCGCCAGTTCAGTGCGCGTCGAGACCTTGATGACAGGGGCGGCGGCGAGCCCATAGGG
>JACDAG010000388.1 GCA_013695565.1 Bradyrhizobium sp. | reverse complement strand
TTCAAGCAGCAGGGCATCGACGGCAACGTCAAGGGCGTCGAGTTCCTGATGAAGAAGAACAAGATCGATGTCATCAATGGCGCCGGCAAGATTCTGGGCGCCGGCAAGGTTGAAGTGACCGGCAGCGACGGCAAGGCGCAGACCGTCGAGACCAAAAACATCGTCGTTGCGACCGGTTCGGATATTGCGCGCCTGAAAGGCATCGAGATCGACGAGAAGCGGATCGTGTCGTCGACCGGCGCGCTGTCGCTCGACAAGGTGCCGTCTCACCTTCTGATCGTCGGCGCCGGCGTGATCGGGCTGGAGCTCGGTTCGGTGTGGCATCGGCTTGGGGCGAAAGTCACGGTGGTTGAGTTTCTCGACCGCATCCTGCCGGGCATGGACGGCGAGATCGCAAAGCAATTCCAGCGCATCCTCGAAAAGCAGGGCTTTGCGTTCAAGCTCGGCGCCAAGGTCACCGGCGTCGACACCTCAGGCAAGACGCTGGCGGCCAAGGTTGAGCCGGCCGCAGGCGGTGCTGCCGAGACGATCGAAGCCGATGTCGTGCTGGTCTGTATCGGCCGCGTGCCCTACACCGAAGGCCTCGGCCTGAAAGAGGCCGGCATTGCGCTCGACAATCGCGGCCGGGTCCAGATCGACGCGCATTTCTCCACCAGTGTGAAGGGCGTCTATGCGATCGGCGACGTGGTGGCGGGTCCGATGCTCGCGCACAAGGCCGAGGACGAAGGCGTGGCCTGCGCCGAAATCATCGCAGGGCAGGCCGGGCATGTGAACTACGATGTGATCCCGGGCGTTGTATATACCACGCCGGAAGTGTCGTCGGTCGGCAAGACCGAGGAAGAGCTGAAGCAGGCCGGCGTGGCCTATACGTCGGGCAAATTCCCCTTCACCGCCAATGGCCGTTCCAAGGTCAACCAGACCACCGACGGCTTTGTGAAGATCCTCGCAGATGCGAAGACCGATCGCGTGCTCGGCGTCCACATTATCGGGCGCGAAGCCGGCGAAATGATCCATGAGGCCGCGGTTCTGATGGAGTTTGGCGGTTCCGCCGAGGATCTGGCACGCACCTGCCACGCCCATCCGACCCGTTCCGAGGCCATCAAGGAAGCCGCGCTTGCGGTCGGCAAGCGGGCGATCCATATGTGATTCGACATCCGGCACCTGCCGGATGGAGATGACCTCGATGATGCGCCGCCTCTTAAAGCCGTTCTGGGTTTTGCTCGCGGTCATCTTCCTGATCGAAGCCTGGCTATGGGATCATCTCGAGCCGATCGTCGAACGCATCGTCGCGCGGATTCCGCTGCGCGCGTTCAAGCAATGGCTATCGGACCGGGTCGATACGCTGTCGCCGGCGATGACATTGATCGTGTTTGCGGTGCCGGTGATTCCGCTGTTTCCGCTCAAGCTGGTCGGGCTGTGGCTGCTGGCGCATGAATATTGGGTCAGCGCGATTGTTGTCATCGTTCTCGGAAAATTCGTCGGCGTCGGCGTCACCGCGTTCATCTTCGACGTGACGCGCACCAAACTGTTGCAGATGGGCTGGTTTGAGAAAATCTACCAGTTCATCCTGATGCTGCGCGCCAAGGCCGCGGCAATGGTCGAGCCGGTGAAGCGGCGGATCCGCGAGATGATGCGCGGTGATGGCGACGGCTGGTCAGCCCGGATGCTGAGGCTGATCCAGCGCTTTCGCAAGAGCGTGCACCAGGCGCGGTAGCGCCGGCCAATATTATCGAACTTTCTCTCGCAGCGAAGCAGTTTCACCTCTCCCGATCGGAGAGATGAAGCAAGCTACATCAAATGCACCGCATGTGGCGCGAACAGGCCGATCGCGGTGAATCCAATTCCGATCAAAGCGAGCAGGGCGGAACCCCAGGCCAGCACGATCATGCCGGTGATGATGGTCGCTGATGCCAGCACGATGCCGATCTGGAACGCGGCCGAGGCGACTTCGTAGTGATGGTACTTGGCCATTGAGAGGTCGCGCAGGTGTTCAGCCTCCTTGGCGCGTTTCGCGAGCTCCTCCGAGCCCTCGCCGGTCTCCGGCTCCGAGCGGTAGCGCGCGGCGGTCTTTCCCCATTCCTCGATCTGCTTTTTCAGTGCCGCCTTGGCGGCATCGTCGCCCATCACGCCAAGGCTCAATTTGGCCTGGTCCGATGTCGCTTGAACCACGGTGCGGCGGATGCTCTTGGCCTGAAAGAACGCCCAAAGGTTCGACGCCTCGACATTCTTGCTGATCGATTCGGTCTGCGCGCCCTTGCCCAGAGTCTCCGACAGCGCAAGAAACAAGGCGATCACCGCGATCAGCAACGCGATCTTTTTGTTCGAGCCTGACGCGTGCTCGGCATGCTCGGCATGCTCCATACTTTCATGTGAGCCCATGGTTTCCTCCTGCCAATGATGCTCTGACGATTGCCGAACAATAAGGCGAGCGCAAGGGGCAGGCGGGGGATGGTCATTGGTTGAATCAGCCAGGCCGCAGATTCACCTCTCCCCAGCGGGGAGAGGTCGATTTGCGCAGCAAATCGGGTGAGGGGGTGCTGCCCCAAGAGAGACCGTAACCCCTTACCCGGCGCTGCGCGCCGACCTCTCCCGAAGGGAGAGGTAAGTTTCCGATGCCGCTCCAGGTCGACTTAAACTCAACTCGCTCCAGCAGGGGAAGTACACGATCTGACGGTGGAGTGTCGGCGCCAGCACGCGGGCCATTTCAGGCGCGGGGATGCGCCGTCTTGTAGACTTCCAGCAGCCGCTCAGAGTCGATGCCGGTATAGATCTGCGTGGTCGAGAGCGAGGCGTGGCCGAGCAATTCCTGGATTGCGCGCAGGTCGCCGCCGCGGCTCAAAAGATGGGTGGCGAAGGAATGCCGCAGCGCGTGCGGCGTGGCACTGTCGGAGAGCCCAAGCGCGCCGCGCAGCCGCTCCATGGTGAGCTGGATGATCCGCGGGGATAGCGGCCCGCCGCGGGCGCCGACGAAGATCGGTCCCTCCGGCGTGAGTTGATGCGGGCAGACCGCGGTGTAAGCGGCGATCAGCGCCAGCACGTTCTGCAGCACCGGCACCATGCGGGTCTTGTTGCCCTTGCCGGTCACGATGATGACGTCGCCCTCGCCGGGCTTGGGCACGTCGCGCTTCTTCAAGCCCAGCGCCTCGGAGATGCGCAGGCCCGAACCGTAGAGCAGCGCCATCACGGCGGCGTCGCGCGCCCAGATCCAGGGATCGCGGTCCTCGCCGGCGCGTTCATCGGCGTCGGCCAAACGTTTGGCGGCCGCCATCTGGATCGGCTTCGGCAGGCTCTTGCCGATCTTGGGCGCACGGATCGCCGACAACGCGCCGACCTTGCCCTTGCCTTCGCGTTCCAGGAAACGTCCGAACGAGCGCAGGCCCGCCAGTGCGCGCATCAGCGAGCGCCCGCCGATGTCGTCGGCGCGGCGCATCGCCATGAAGGCCCTGACGTCGCTGGCTTCCAGCGCGGCAAATCCCTTCAGCGTGACTTTCCTGCCCCAATGCTGGCTGAGGAACACAAGACATTGCCTGAGATCGCGGGCATAGGCCTCCAGCGTCTTGGGCGACAGCCGGCGTTCGGCGCGCAGATGCGACAGCCAGCGCGTCATCT
>JACDAG010000381.1 GCA_013695565.1 Bradyrhizobium sp. | reverse complement strand
GGCGAAAGCGCTTCTCGATCTCCTTCTGCGGCTGCCCGCTAAAGGCGGCGACGCATCGCCCGGTGGCGCTGATCAGCGCGGGAAACCGGCTCCCGACATCGACATGAAGACGAACCGGCGCCTGGCTGCGGGCCAGTGCCACGACGATCATGTTGTCGAGATCAGGCACTTCGACGCCGATCGCCATGACGCCGTAGCGGCCCGAAAGATCTTCCAGCCTCGGCCGCACCAGGTTTGGAAAGTCGCTGTTCTCGAGCACGGCGCGCGCCAGCGGCAGCATGCCGACGCCCAATCTGTATCGCTTGGTCAGCGGTTCGGCCTGCAGCAGATCTTCGGCCACGAGCGCGCGCACGATGTGCAGCGCGGTGCTCGGCACCAGGTCGAGACTCTCGGCAATCGCCTTCAGGCTCTGCGGCGCACGGCTGCGGCTGAGCAAACGAAGGATGGCGATGGCGCGGGTGACGGCGGGCACGGCGCGGACGCGCGGGGATTTGGGGTTCGGCATGATTGTATCCGTACAACAATGATTGCGGTGCAACAACGCCACGCGCTAATTGTACATATACAATCACAAACGCTATTTGACAATTAGTTTCGCTTCGGTATCTTGCCGGCCATGATGAAGCTGACCGACTACACGAGCTACGCGGATGCGCAGGCGAATTTTGCCCCTGCGAAACTCTGGGAATTATTCCAGGGCAATCGCGAAAGCCTGAACATCGCGCATGAATGCATCGACCGGCATGTCGACCGCTGCAATCCGGCCGTGATCGTGATTCACGCCGACGGGCCGGACGAGGTGCTGAGCTTTCGCGAGATCGCCGAAGCCTCATCGCGCTTCGCGCATTATCTGCAGAGCGAGGGCGTCAAGGCCGGTGATCGCATTGCGATCATGCTGGAGCCCTCGCGGGCCTTCTATGTGGCGGTGTTCGGCACGATGAAGGCCGGCGCGATCGCGGTGCCGCTGTTCACGCTGTTCGGACCCGATGGCATCAAGCTGCGCATCGACGATTGCAGGCCTCGCCTGATCGTGACCAATACCGAGAAGGCGCCGCAGCTCGCCGGCATCAGCGCGAATGGCGTCGTTGCCGATGATGCCTTCCTGAACGGGCTCGAACGCTTCGCTTCAGACTTCACGCCCAATACGGCGGCCGACGCGCTGGCGCTGTTTCAATACACGTCGGGCACGACGCGGGAACTTCCCGAAGCGGTCAAGCATACCCACCGCGCGATCGTAACGCTGATGGTCGCGGCGCTGTACGGGACGGGCCTGCGCCCCGGCGACCGTTTCCTTTGCCCGTCGTCGCCGGCCTGGGGCCACGGCCTCTGGCACGGCACGCTGGCGCCTTTGGCGCTCGGCATCACCATTGGCGCCTATGCCGGCAAGTTCAATCCGGAGCGGCTGCTGGCGGCGCTGCAGCAGCATCAGTTCACCAACATCTCGGCGGCCGCCACGCATTATCGCATGATGCGAAATTCAGGCGCCGCGCCGCGCTACCGCTACGCCATCGACAAGCTGTCCTTCACCGGCGAGCCGATCGACAGCGAGACCGCTGCGTTCGTCGAAGACACTTTCGGCCGACCGGCCTGCAGCATGTACGGCACCACCGAGATCGGCGTGATCCTGGTCAGTTATCCCGGTGCTGCCGATTTCGTCGTCAAGCCGGGGTCGTTGGGCAAACCGATCCCCGGTGGGCGCGTCGAAGTCCAGGATACCGAAGGCCAATCGTGCCTGCCCGGCGTCGCCGGCGAACTGAAGGTCTGGCGTCACGGCAACTGGATCGCGACCAAGGATCTCGGCCGCACCGACGAGGACGGCTACTTCTATCACGGTGGCCGTGCCGACGATGTGATCATCTCCGCCGGCTGGACCATGAGCGCCGTCGAGATCGAGGATGCGATCCTGAAGCATCCGCAGGTCCGCGAAGCCGCCGCGATCGGCGTCGCCGATGCGCTGCGCGGGCAGGTCGTGAAGGCCTTTGTCGTCACCGACCGGGCGGGCGACGAAGCGTTCCGGCACGAGATCCAGGACGTCGTGCGCCAGCGCCTCAGCCATCACGAATATCCGCGTGTCGTCAGCTTCGTCACCGAATTGCCCAAGACGCCGGCCGGCAAGGTCAACCGCAAGGTGCTGCGCGACCGCGAGCAGGCCATCACGAAATCAAAAGCGATATAAGGAAGGAACAATCATATGCTTGATACCGTCGAAACCAGATTTCCGAAGATCACCGAGGAGGGCCTTGACGATCTGCGCAAGCGCATCGGCGTCTCCATCGGCGTGACCGCCGAGCCCTGGTGCTATGAGGCCACGCGCGACAACATCCGCCATTACGCGCACGGCATCGGTGACGATAATCCGTTGTGGTGTGATCCTGATTATGCCGCCAAGACCAATCATGGCGGCATCATCGCGCTGCCGAGCTTCCTGTTCTCGACCAGCCGCATCGTGTCCGGCTATGTCGGCGGCTTGCCCGGCGTCCACGCGATGTGGTCGGGCGCCGACTGGACCTGGCACAAGCCGGTCCGCCGCAACGACGTGATTTCGACCGAGGCCAAGCTGAAGGACCTCGTCGAGCATCAGACGCGCTTCGCTGGCCGGGCGATCCAGCAGACCTATCACGTCGATTTCTTCAACCAGCAGGGCGACCCCGTCGCCTCGGCGGATAGCTGGTGCTTCCGCACCGAGCGCGACCATGCGCGCGAGCAGGGCACCAAGTACAAAGAGGTCAAGGCCCGCGCGCCCCGCCGTTACAGCGAGCAGGAACTGGCCGATGCCTACAAGCTCTACGCCGAAGAGCGAATTCAAGGCTCGACCAAGCGCTACTGGCAGGACGTTACTGAAGGCGAAGCGCTGCCCGTGATGTTCAAGGGACCGATGACGGTCACCGGCTTCATCGCCTATGCGCAAGGCTGGGGTGGCCTCTACATCCGCGCCAACAAGCTCGCCTGGAAGCTCCAGGACGCCCATCGCGGTCTCGGCATTCCCAACCGCTTCGGCATTCCGGATTGCCCGGAGCGCGTGCACTGGGAAGAGGAGTTCGCGCTCGAGGTCGGTGCGCCCGGCGCCTACGACTACGGTCCGGAGCGCTGCTCGTGGCTGACCCATCATCTCACCAACTGGATGGGCGACGATGGCTTCCTCCGCCGTGCGACCTGCAAGATCCGCCGGCACAATCCCGAAGGCGACATGCTGTTCATCCGCGGCAAGGTGCAGCGCAAGTATGTCGAGAACGGACGTCACCTCGTCGAGATCGAGCAGGAAGCCCACAACCAGGACAACGAAGTATCGATCCTCGGTACCGGCATCGTGGAACTGCCAAGCCGCTCCTGAAAACCTTCGTTGCCTGACAACCGAACGGTCAATTGACCATGCCCGCAAACGAGCTCACGCGCGGAGCGATGACCGGCCTTAGGGTCGTCGATCTGTCGCGCGTGCTCGCCGGGCCGCTGTGTACGCAGATGCTGGCCGATCATGGCGCCGATGTCGTCAAGATCGAGCCGCCTGCGGGTGACGAAACCCGCGGTCTCGGACCGCCCTTCGATGCCGCAGGCCAGGCGGCATATTTCGGCGCCGTCAACCGCGGCAAGCGCGGCATGGCGCTCGACCTTTCGCGCGCCGAAGGGCGCGTCGTGCTCGAAGCCCTGCTGAAGAACGCGGATGTGCTGGTGGAGAATTTTCTGCCCGGCACGATGGAGCGCTGGGGGATCGGTTACGAGACCTTGTCGGCGCGCTTTCCGCGGCTGGTTTACTGCGCCATCTCCGGCTTCGGCGCCGATGGGCCGCTCGGCGGATTGCCCGGCTATGACGCTGTGCTGCAGGCGATGTGCGGCCTGATGAGCATCAACGGCACGCAGGAATCCGGCGCTACCCGCGTCGGCGTTCCCATCGTCGATTACGTCACCGGATATAACGCGCTGACCGGCGTCCTGCTGGCGCTGGCGGCGCGCGAACGCACCGGCCTGGGCCAGCGCGTCGAGGTGACGCTGTTCGACACCGCGCTCAATCTGCTGGTACCGCATGCGGCCAACTGGCTCTGTTCGGGTAACGTGCCGGGCCGGCTCGGCAGCGCCCATCCCAACATCGCGCCTTACGACAAATTCGCAACTGCGGATGGCGAGATATTCCTGGGCATTCTCAATGACGGCCAGTTTCGTCGTTTCTGCCACAAGGTGGCGCGCGCAGACCTGCTCGACGATCCGCGCTTCCGCACCAATGCCGACCGCCTCCAGCATGTCGCAGCCCTTCGCACCGAACTCGAGCGCACGCTGGCCGGCTTCAAGTCGGACGATCTCTGCCGCGATCTGATGCGATCAGGTGTGCCGGCGGGCCCCGTCAACAATGTAGCGCAGGCGTTCGCGCAGACCCATGTCGCCCACCGCGACATGCTGATCGAAAGCGAAGGCCACCGCGCGCCCGGCATTCCCGTGAAACTCGCGCAAACGCCCGGCAGCGCGGGACGGGGGCCGCCGCGCTTCGGCGAACATGCATGCGAGATACTGACGGAAGCCGGTTTCGATCAGGCCGCGATCGACGGTCTGATGAGAGCCGGCGTTGTCACGCCCAACGCCAAGAAGAGTTCATAACAAAAAATAAAATCACCAAGAGAGGAAACCGTCATGCTGAAGTTTGCAAAATGGGCTGTAGGCCTGGTGGCCTTGCTATCGAGTTGCGCCGCGACCGCACAGACCTATCCCACCCGCCCGGTGCGCATCATCGTGCCGTACCAGGCGGGCCAGGGCACCGACGTGGTGGCGAGGTATTTCGCCGAGCAATTGTCGCGGACGATGGGCCAGCGATTCTATGTCGAAAACAAGCCGGGCGCCGGCGGCAACATCGGCGCCGAGCAGGCGGCGCATTCGGAAGCCGACGGCTACACGCTGATGATGGGCACCAATGCCACGCAGACCATGAACGAGTTCATGTATGCATCGCCGGGATTCGATCCGGCCAGGGATTTTGCGCCGGTCATCCTGGTGGGCAAGCTGCCGATGGTGCTCGCGGCCAATCCGTCGTTTGCGGGTACTTCGCTGGCCGACCTGGTGGCGGCGGCCAAGGCGACGCCCGACAAGGTCGACATCGCGCTGCCCAGCACGACCGCCCGCATCGTCTTCGAGTTCCTGAAAGGTCGAACCGGTGCGTCCTTGTTCTCCGTGCCTTACAAGGGATCGGCGACGGCGACGACCGACGTGCTGGGCGGCCAGGTGCCGCTGATCATCGATACCGTGACGGCGCTGCGCGGCCATGTCGCTGGCGGCAAGTTGAAGGCGCTCGGCATCACCTCACTGAAATCGACCGAGCTGATG
>JACDAG010000363.1 GCA_013695565.1 Bradyrhizobium sp. | reverse complement strand
GGCGTGAAGCGTCCAGCCGCCTGTTCGACGACTTCGCCGAGCGAGAACAGCGTCTCTTCATCGAAAGGACGTCCGATCAATTGCAGGCCGAGCGGCAAGCCCTGCGCATCCTTGCCGGCGGGGACGGCGATGCCCGGCAGCCCCGCCATGTTCACGGTCACCGTGAAGATGTCGTTGAGATACATCTCGACGGGATCAGCGCCCTTCTCTCCGACGCCGAACGCCGCCGACGGCGTCGCCGGCGTCAGGATTGCGTTGATGCCTTTCGCAAAACAATCCTCGAAGTCCTTCTTGATCAGGGTGCGGACCTTTTGCGCGCGCAGATAATAGGCGTCGTAATAGCCGGCGGAGAGCACATAGGTGCCGATCATGACGCGGCGGCGCACTTCGTCGCCAAAACCATCGGCGCGGGTGTTCTCGTACATTTCGCCGATGGAGCGGCCGGGCACGCGCAGGCCGTAACGGACGCCATCATAGCGGGCTAAATTCGACGAAGCCTCGGCCGGGGCGACGATGTAATAGGCCGGCAGCGCGTATTTGGTGTGCGGCAGCGATATGTCGACAAGCTCCGCGCCGGCCGCCTTCAGCCAGGCCGCGCCTTCGGTCCAGAGCTTTTCGACTTCCGCGGGCATGCCGTCGAGCCGATACTCCTTGGGAATGCCGATCCTCATGCCCTTGACGGATTTTCCGATCGCGGCCTCGTAGTCCGGCACCGCGCGATCGACCGACGTCGTATCCTTGGGATCGTGACCGGCCATCGAGCGCATCAGGATCGAGCTATCGCGCACGGTGCGCGCGATCGGCCCAGCCTGATCGAGCGAGGACGCAAACGCGACGATGCCCCAGCGCGAGCAGCGGCCGTAAGTCGGTTTGACGCCGACGGTGGCGGTGAACGCCGCCGGCTGGCGGATCGAACCGCCGGTGTCGGTCGCGGTCGCGCCCATGCAAAGCAGCGCCGCTACCGCCGAGGCCGAGCCGCCCGACGATCCGCCCGGCACCAGATTGGTGTTGGAGCCTTTGCGGCGCCACGGATTGACCACCGGGCCGAAGCACGAGGTTTCGTTCGACGAGCCCATCGCGAATTCGTCGTTGTTGAGCTTGCCCAACATCACGGCGCCATCGCGCCAGAGCTGCGAGGTCACCGTCGATTCGTAGGGCGGCACGAAATTGCCGAGGATTTTCGAGCACGCGGTGGTTCTGACATCCTTAGTCGCGAACAGGTCCTTGATCCCGAGCGGAATGCCGGCCAACGGACCGCCCTCGCCTTTGGCGATTTTGGCGTCGATTGCGCGCGCCATGACGCGGGCCTGATCCGGCGTTTCCAGCACGAAGGCGTTGAGCGCGCGCGCCGCCTCGATCGCGGCAAGATGCGCGTCGGTCAGCTCAAGCGAGGTGAAAGACTTGTTCGCGAGGCCAGTTCTGGCCTCGGCGATCGTCATCGAAATCAAATCGGTCATTTATTGATCGGGCTGCAGAAGAATGGAGACAGGGTCTTGTCGTTGGCAGGATTGTCTTGCTTGGGCCGCGTCAGGTCGGAAGCTTCCAGCGCGTCGAGCACGGCATCCATCGCCTTGTCGGGATCGGCGACCTTGCCCTGCCGCTCCATCGCGTCGAGATAGTTCATGTAGGCCTGATAGGCCTTTTCATCGTCGCAGAGCATGCACATCTCGGCCTTCCTTACTCCAAGACCTTCGGTACCAGGAAGAAATGGTCCACGGTGTCTGGCGCGTTTTTGACCACGTCATCGGCGATCTCGCCGTCATTGATCACGTCAGGGCGCTTCTTCATTTCCATCGGGGTCACCGAGGTCATCGGTTCGACGCCGTCGACATTCACTTCCGAAAGCTGTTCCACGAACGCCAGCATGGCGTTCAGCTCGCCCTGCAAATGGGGAACCTCAGCCTCGGTGACCGCAATTCGCGCCAGATGCGCGATGCGGCGGACGGTGGCGGCATCAACGGACATTAAGATAGGACCTCGAACGGGGGATCGCACCTACCGTATAGCAGAGCCCGGTTTTGCGCCGCAACCACAGGGAACCGCCGCAGGCGGCATTTCGGGCCCGGATTAGCTTCCAAACGGGGCAAAATGCCCACCGAAACAGCGCCATCGCGCCGCCCGCGCCCCGGGATTCGAAATTCTCGGGCAAAGCCTCCGACGAAACCACTTTCGGGGGCTGACGCAGTCGTTTTGAAACAGTCGCGGCGTGTACTGGGCCATCAACTCGGAGGCCATGCCATGTGGACCACGGAACACGACGGCGCCGGTGCGCAAAGTTGGGACCCTGCCCTCTGGTCAATAGGTACCGTAATCGGCATTGCGATCTTATATGTCGCGTGCCTGGCCTGACGAACGTGAGGCAACACCATGTCCAAAGCCAAAGAGCTTCAGGAAAAAGCCGAGATGTTCGAGCGGCGCGCCGCAAGCGCCACTGATCCGATCTCGCAACGTCACTACAAAGAGATGGCCGCGCATTATCGGTCGCTCGCCGTCGAGCACCTGGACGTCAAGCGCGACGAGCCGGCACATTAGCATGGCGGCGCCGATTGCGACCGGACGCTAGGCCAACGAACCCAACCGCGCCAGCACTGCACCCGCCAGTGCCCGTGTCAGTTCGGCGGCCGGCATCTCGCGCCCCATCCGCACCGCCTGCCCCGCCCAGAGGTTGGTGAAATCGACCTTGCCGAGTTTTTCGGCCGCCGCTTTCAGCGGGCCGAGCGAGGTGGCGGCATGTGGAAACGCCGGTGCATCCGGAGAGATCGGTCCTACCTCGCGCATCACGCGGTTGGCGACGCCGCGCGCGGGCCGCCCCGTCATGACATTGGTGATGACGGTGGAATCGTCTTGCGCCTGGGCGAGCATTGCGCGCGCCGCCGCGATCACCGTCGATTCCGGGCAACGCAGATAGGCGCTGCCGATCTGGACGCCTGAGGCCCCCAGCGCGAAGGCCGCCGCGATGCCGCGCCCGTCGGCGATGCCCCCGGCCGCAATCACCGGCACCTTGACCGCATCGACCACCTGCGGCACCAGCGCAAACGTGCCGGGCTGTTGGGCGATATTCTCGGTCAGAAACATGCCGCGATGGCCGCCGGCTTCGGCGCCTTGCGCGATGATGACGTCGGCGCCGTTTTCCTCCAGCCAGATCGCTTCCTTCACGATCGTTGCCGATGACATCACGATGGCACCCGCGGCCTTGACGCGCTTCACCAGCGCCTGGTCCGGCAGGCCGAAATGGAAGCTGACCACTTCCGGCTTCATCTCCTCCACGAGCGCACACATGGCGTCGTCGAACGGTGCACGATTGGCGGCATTGACCGGCGCCGCGGGATCGAGACCCAACTCCTTGTAATAGGGCGCGAGCCGCGCCTTCCAGCCGGCCTCGCGCGCCGGATCGGCGGCCACCGGGGTGTGGCAGAAGAAGTTCAGGTTGATCGGCGCCGAGACGCGTTGGCGGACGATGTTGATTTGCTCGCGCGCCTTCTCGGCCGTGATCATCGCACATGGCAGCGAACCCAGCGCGCCACCCTGGGCCGCCGCAATCACCAGCTCATGGTCCATCACGCCCGCCATCGGCGCCAGCACGATCGGAAATTCGGTCTTGAAGAGGTCGAGAAGTCGGCGGTCTGGCCACATGGTTCTGCTCGTTTCGATGAATGAAAGGGGGCTGCGGATCAGGCTTTTGATGTCGCGGAGGAGTTGCGCCGTCCGGCCAATATCTGGTCTGCCTCGGTGACGATCCTGTCAACGATTTCGGCCGCCGGCGGAATATCATGGATCAGTCCGACCGCCTCGCCGGCAATGACCGCGGCGACGTCGAAATTTCCGGCGGCTCTCGCTGCGGCATATTCGGCCGCGACCGCGGTGACGTTTTGCATCAGTTCGACCTCGCGTCCCATCCAGCGCCGCGCGTGATCGTTGATCAGGCAGCGGCCGTTGAACGGCGCCGGCCAGACATTGTTTCGGGAGATGTCGAAGATAATGCTTCTGACGCTGTTGCCGTTGGCCGCAGCGCAGATGCGCTTTTTGGCTTCATCCGCGCCGTCGCATTCCTGGCTGGCATAGAAGCGCGTGCCGAGCAGCACGCCGGACGCTCCCAACATCATCATCGCTGCCAGCCCACGGCCGTCGCCGATGCCGCCCGCGGCGGCAACCGGCACCCGGCCGGCCGCGAGATCGATAATGGCAGGCACGATATCAATCGTGGTGCGGGA
>JACDAG010000362.1 GCA_013695565.1 Bradyrhizobium sp. | reverse complement strand
ACATTGCGCGCCATCGGGCCCTGGACGCCGAGATTGCGATCGATGGCGGCTGCGAGGGTATGCGCGACGCGGCCGATGCTCGGCCGCAACCCGACGATGCCGCAGAAGCTTGCGGGGTTGCGTAAGCTACCGCCCATGTCGGAGCCATGCGCGACCCAGGCCGTTCCGGTGGCGAGCGCCACCGCCGCACCGCCCGAGGAGCCGGCGGCGGAACGCGAAGTGTCCCAGGGGTTGCGGGTCGCGCCGAACACTTCGTTGAAAGTGTTGGCGCCGGCGCCGAATTCCGGCGTGTTGGACTTGGCGTAGATCACGCCGCCATTGTTTTCGAGATGCTCGACCAGGATGTCCGATTTCGCCGGGATATTATCCTTGTAGATCGGAGAGCCCTGCGTCGTCAGCACACCCTCGACCGCGGTGAGGTCCTTGATCGGGATCGGCAGTCCCGCAAGCAGGCCACGCTCGCCGACCGGCTTTTTCATCAGCGCCTTGGCGCGGTCGCGGGCACGGTCGAAGCACAGCGTCGGCAGCGCGTTGACGGGGCCGTCGACCTCGGCGATCCGCTTTTCCAGCACGTCGAGCAGATCGAGCGGCGTGACTTCGCCCGCTCTCAATTTGCCGACGATGGCACATGCCGTCTCTCGTACCAGCCCCTGATCAGCCACTCTGTCTCTCCGCCGTTTCTTGATCGTCAATGGTGCTGTAGAACATTTTCCGGCAAAGTGGAAACGCGCCCACGTCGTGGCTGCACTGGAGATTTGGAATGCCGACATTGTTTTCTGCGCTGGACTGGCGGGCGATGAGCCAGCAGGAGCGCGACCTCGGTCTCAATAATGGCGTTGCGGTGCTCGGCAGCATCGAGATGGTCGCCGGCTGGGAGCAGCGCTCGGGCGAGATGCGCCAGCGCTTTCCGGATCATATCGACCTCCGCTATGGCCCGCGCGAGCGCAACCGGATCGACTTCCTGAAAGCCGGCGATAAGGCACCTACCTTGCTGTTCATCCATGGCGGCTATTGGCAGGCCCGCGCCAAGGAAGTTTTTACGGTCGTTGCCAAAGGGCCGATGGCGCATGGCATCAATGTGGCGCTGATCGGCTACACGCTCGCGCCGGATGCGACGCTCGACGAGATAGTGGCCGAAATCCATGCCGGCATCGATTATCTCACCGGGCAATTGCCGGCGCTCGGTGTTGCCGCCGATGGCATCGTGGTGTCAGGCTGGTCCGCGGGCGGGCATCTCACCTCGATGGCACTGTCGCATCCCAAGGTCAGGGGCGGGATGGCGATCTCTGGCATTTATGACCTTGAGCCGATACGTCACAGCTATCTCAACGAGAAATTGAAAGCCGACGAGGCTGTCTCGCGCCGCAACTCGCCGATGATGATGGCAGGCGGTCCGTTAAAGCCGCTGTCGCTGGTGGTCGGCAGCGCGGAGCTGCCGCTGCTGCGCAAGCAGACCGCCGACTTCGCCGGCCACCGCGCCAGACATGGATTGCCGGTGACCTACGAGGAAATCCCCGGCGCTGATCATTTCACCATCATGCATGAGATGATGTCGCCGAAGGGAAGGATCACGACGCTGATCCGGCAGTTGTTCGAGCGGACGGTCTAACCCCGTCATTGCGAGGAGCGAAGCGACGAAGCAATCCATCTTTCTGCGGATGCATGGATTGCTTCGCGGAGCCCGTCATCGGGCGCGCGTTCGCGCGACCCGTTGGCTCGCAATGACGTGGTGAGGTCTAACCCCACCCCGCACTAATCCCGCCATCGACCGTATAAATCACGCCCGACGTATATCCCGCGCGGTCCGAGGCCAGGAACGCCATCAGGTCGCCGATCTCGCGGGCATGGGCGGGGCGGCCGAGCGGCAGGCCCTTTTGGAATTCCTTGTAGCGGTTCTCGTCGCCGAACTGGCTTTTCGCGCGGGTCTTCAGCAGCGTGACGTGGCGGTCGGTGCCGACGGGGCCGGGATTGATGCCGACCACGCGGACATTGTCGTGCAGGCTCTTGCCGCCGAGCGCGCGGGTGAAGGCCATCAGAGCGGCATTACCGGCGCTGCCGCAGATATAGTTGGCGTCGAATTTTTCACCAGCAGCACCGATATCGTTGACGATGACGCCGTGGCCGCGCGCCTTCATCTGCGCGTAGATCGCGCGGGTCAGGTTGATGTAGCCGAACACTTTCAATTCCCAGGCGTGACGCCAGGTCGCCTCGTCGATCTTGTCGATCGAGCCGCCCGGAATATCGCCGGCATTGTTGACGAGGATGTCGATGTCGGAAGCATCTTTTGCCAGTTTTGCCAGATCCTCCGGTTTGCGCAGGTCGACGACATGCACGGAGGCGTCGATCTGGTGGGCGGAGCGCAGGCGATCGGCCAGCGCCTTCAATTGCTCGCCATTGCGGGCGGCCAGGCGGATGTCGCAGCCTTCCTCGGCGAAAGCTTCGGCCGCGGCCGCGCCAATGCCCTTGGAGGCGCCGGTGATCAGGACGCGCTTGCCGCGCAAATGCAGATCCATGGGAATTCTCGCTTCAGGAGTGGGATATCGCCGAGGATGGTCGTCGGAATTGGTAGGCGTTTGGCGCCGCCGCGGTCAACATTGCACTGCAGCGTTGCACCCGCGCGCCGTTTGGTCCATTGCAAAGTCATCAACAGGCCGTGTCTGGGGCATGGCATACGACCCAAAGAACAAGCCACCCAAGGAATTCAAGGATGAGCAAAAAAACCTATCGTGTCGCGGTCATTCCCGGCGACGGCATCGGCAAGGAAGTGGTGCCGGAGGGCCTGCGCGTGCTGGAGGCCGCCGCGAAAAAGCACGGCGTGACCGTGCATTTCGACCAATTCGACTTCGCGTCCTGGGATTATTACGAAAAGCACGGCGAGATGATGCCAGAGGACTGGAAGGCAATAATCGGCAAGCACGACGCGATCTATTTCGGCGCGGTCGGCTGGCCGGCGAAAATCCCCGATCACATTTCGTTGTGGGGCTCGCTGATCAAATTCCGCCGGGAGTTCGACCAGTACGTCAACCTGCGTCCGGTGCGGCTGATGCCCGGCGTGCCGTCGCCGCTCGTGGGCCGCAAGCCCGGCGATATCGATTTCTGGGTGGTGCGCGAAAACACCGAAGGCGAATATTCTTCCGTCGGTGGGCGCATGTTCCCGGATACCGACCGCGAATTCGTCACCCAGCAGACGGTGATGACGCGCATCGGCGTCGATCGCATTCTCAAATTCGCGTTCGATCTGGCGGCGTCACGGCCGAAGCAGCATCTGACCTCGGCGACCAAGTCGAACGGCATCTCGATCACCATGCCCTATTGGGACGAGCGCGTGGAAGCGATGGCGAAGAACTATCCCAAGGTGAAGTGGGACAAGTATCACATCGATATTCTCACCGCGAACTTTGTCCTCCATCCGGATTGGTTCGACGTCGTGGTCGGCTCCAATCTGTTCGGCGATATCCTTTCGGATCTTGGTCCGGCCTGCACCGGGACGATCGGCATTGCGCCGTCGGGCAATATCAATCCGCCCGGACTCTTCCCGTCGGTGTTCGAGCCGGTGCACGGCTCGGCGCCCGATATCGCGGGGCAGGGCATCGCCAACCCGATCGGCATGATCTGGTCGGGCGCGATGATGCTGGAGCATCTCGGTGAAAAGGAAGCGGCGGCCTCGATCGTCGGCGCCATCGAGCGTACGCTCGGCGAACGCACCCTGCGGACGCGGGATCTTGGTGGCAACGCAGATACGACCGCCTGTGGCAAGGCGGTCGCGGACATGGTGGATTAGGGAAGCGCGACTACAAACTCGATCGTCGTCCCGGCGAACGCCGGGACCCATACGCCGCGGCGGTAGTGATTGCAGTCGGTGTCGGCCACCTTGCTTTAACCGATAGCACAACGCGGTATGGGTCCCCCGATGCGCAATTGCGCATCTGAGCTCAAGGCCGGGACGACGGGGCCTACTTCCCCTTCACGATCCTGCGGCAATGCGCCCACGCCGCTGCGATCAGATTCTCGCTCGCCTCGGGCGTGCGGAATGCCGAATGCGCCGACAGCGTCACGTTGGGCAGTTTCGTCAGCGGATGATCTGCCGGTAGCGGCTCGATGTTGAAGACGTCGAGGCCGGCATGGCGGATCTGGCCCGATTTCAGGGCTTCAATCATCGCGTCCTCGTCGACGATGGCGCCGCGCGCGGTATTGACGAGGATGACGCCGGGTTTCATCGCCTCGATGCAGGCGGCCGAGACCAGTCCGCGGGTCTCATCATTGAGCAGCAGATGGATCGAGATCACATCGCTTTCCGACAGCAACTCATCGAGCTCGACGAACTCGACCTTCGGGTGCTTCTTGGGCGACCGGTTCCAGGCGATCACGCGCATGCCGCTGCCGAGCGCGATCCGCGCCACTTCCGCCGCGATGCCACCGAAGCCGATCAGGCCCAGCGTCTTGCCGGTCAGCTGCATGGCGTCGTCGCGCAGCCAGTTGCCGGCACGGATGCCGCGGTCCATCTTGGCGAGGCCGCGCGCGCCTTCCCACATTAACGCGATGGCGCATTCGGCGACTGCCGTATCGCCATAACCCTTGATCAGGTGCACGTGGATGCCGGTCTCGGCGAGTTCGTCCGGATTCATGTAGCTTCGCGCGCCGGTGCCGAGGAATACCACGTGCTTCAGCCCGGCGCACTTCTTCGCGATGTCCGTCGGCAACGCGGTGTGGTCGACGATCGCGATCTCGGCGCCATCGAGGATTTTTGGATATTGATCCGAAGTGATGTCGGGATCCCGGTTGACACGCACCTTGGGATCCCCGGGCTGTTCCAGCCGCTCGAAGATCACGGCCAGCGATTCATTGGCATCGACAAAAACACCGCGCACGGCAGTCCCTCCGGTTTTGAGTTATTTTACGACGCGACGCCGGCAAGCGCCAGCACGGTATGCATCAGGACGTTGGCGCCGGCGGTGCAATCGGCCTGCGTGGCGTCTTCCAGCTCGTTGTGGCTGATGCCGTCCTTGCAGGGCACGAACACCATTGCCGCCGGCATCACGGTGTTGAGGTTGCAGGCGTCGTGGCCGGCGCCGGACGTGATGCGGCGATGCGAATAGCCCAGTGCCGTGGCGGCATTCTCGACGGCGTCGACGAGTTTCGGATCGAAATGGGTCGGCGGCTTGCGCCAGACCAGGTCGAGCTTGACGTCGACCTTGCGCCGGCTCGCGATCTCGGCGATCGCAGCGCGCAAATCCTTGTCCAGCGTGTCCATGATCGCGGCGTCGGCGCTGCGGCAATCCACCGTGAAGGCGATTTCGCC
>JACDAG010000541.1 GCA_013695565.1 Bradyrhizobium sp. | reverse complement strand
GACTTGAGTTTGCGACGAGAGATTTTGACATTTCGGCGCATCGCGCCCGCTACACCAGCAACCCGACATGGATCTGCGCCAGGTGAACCGCCGAATGGCTGTCGATCAGCACATTCACCGCATCGCCGGCATGCGCGCCGTCGATTTGCGCGACATTGGTCCAATGTGGGCCGAAACGGCCCAATGGGTAGTCAATATTTCGATTTCGTTAACCAAATCAAGGCTGCCGTTAATCTTGATGCGCACCGTCGCACGCAAGGCGGTTCGCTTTCCCACGCTTTGTCGCGCAGGGCGCGACGGACGAGGCGGCACGTTCGCGATGTCACGTTCTTGTCATCTGCGGGCCGAATGCAACGTGGGTGCAATCACGCGTCATCCAGTCGTCAGCGGGTCATTGCACTCTGGGCCAGCGCTATTGACCTATCGCGTCCCCGCGGGCGGCAATCCCTGCCCGACTTCCAGAAATGCATAACTATTATGCTTGCTCCGGTGGCCTTATTGAACAGACTGGGCGCCAACAACATCTGTGACCCCCCACCGCGGAGTTCCCGCGGGCTGTCGCTGTCAACGATGACAGCATTGGGGAACTGCAGGGGAGATGGAATTGAGCGCGAGTAATCAGCGGAACGCTCCGGATCAACCGGAAAGTCTCAAACTCCATTCAATTCGCTCTCTTTCGCCGCTGATCCTGGCCGCGGTGCTGGCATTGTCTGGCTGCGGCGACAAGCCCCCGGCGCCGGCCGCTGCCGCTGCTCCGCCTGTCACCGTCGCGCAGCCGGTGAAGCGCACCGTCACCGATTGGGATGAATTCACCGGCCGGTTCGAGCCGGTTCAGGAGGTGCAGGTTCGCGCCCGCGTCGGCGGCTTCGTGACATCGGTCGAATTCCGCGACGGCGCCTTCGTCAAGGCCGGGGATCTGCTCTACGTGATCGACGCGCGCCCTTTTGAGGCGGTCGCCGAGCAGGCCGACGGCCAGTTGTCCGATGCGCGCGGCAAGGCCGAACTTGCCAAGCGCGAACTCGACCGCGCTCTGACGTTGGTCCAGACCAGTGCCGTCTCCGAATCTATCGTCGACCAGCGCCGTCAGACTCTTCAGGCGGCGCGCGCGGCGGAGATGCAGGCCGAAGGCCTGCTCAAGGCGGCCAAGCTCAATATCGAATTCACCCATATGATGGCGCCGATCGCCGGCCGCGTCAGCCGCCATCTCGTCACCCCCGGCAACCTCGTACAGGGCAGCGACGGCACCTCGACATTGCTCACCTCGATCGTCTCGCTCGATCCGATCTACATCTATTTCGACGTCGATGAATCGACCTATTTGCGGAACAACCGGCTCTGGTTCGAAGGCAGGCGCCCGAGTTCGCGCGATACGCCAAATCCAGTGCAGGTGACACTGACCGGCGAGACCAAACCGTCGCATGACGGCAGGATGGATTTCATCGACAATCGGCTCGATGTCTCGACCGGCACGCTGCGCAGCCGCGCTGTCATCCCCAACAAGGATATGTCGATCCTGCCCGGACAATTCGGCCGCGTGCGGCTGATCGGCAGCGCGCCCTACGAGGCGCTGCTGCTGCCGGATACGGCGATCGCCACCGATCAATCGCGAAAAATCGTCTTCGTGGTCAAGGACGACAATACGGTCGAAGCCAAGCCGGTGACGCTCGGGCCGCTCGACGAAGGCCTGCGCGTGATCCGCGAGGGGATAAAGGCGGAAGACAAGGTGATTATCGAAGGGCTGCAGCGCGCCCGTGTCGGCGCCAAGGTCAGTCCGCATGCCCCCGCCGACAAGAGCGGTGCCAAGAAATGAACCTCGGCCGTCTCTCCATCAATCAGCCCATCCTGGCGATGGTGCTGTCGATCGTGCTGCTGATTGTCGGCGCGATCGCCTATACCACGCTGCCGGTATCGGAATATCCGCAAGTGGTGCCGCCGACGGTGGTGGTCACCACGCAATATCCCGGCGCCACCGCGCAAACCGTTTCCGATACGGTCGCAGCCCCGATCGAGCAGGAGATCAACGGCGTCGAGGATATGCTGTACCTCTACAGCCAGGCCACTTCGAGCGGCCAGTTGACGATCACGGTCACGTTCAAGCTCGGCACCGATCTGGACAAGGCCCAGGTGCTGGTCCAGAACCGCGTCGCCATCGCGCAGCCGAGATTGCCTGAAGAAGTGCAGCGCAACGGCGTCGTGACGCGCAAGAACAGCCCCGACATCCTGATGGTCGTGTTCATGCTGTCGCCGGATGACAGCTTCGACCAGCTTTACATCAGCAACTACGCGCTGCTGCAGGTGCGCGATCAATTGCTTCGCGTCGATGGGATCGGCGACATCCAGATGTTCGGCGCGCGCGATTACTCGATGCGGCTGTGGCTCGATCCGGACAAGATCGCGACGCGGGGCATGACATCAGGCGAGGTGCTGGCGGCGATCCGCGCACAGAATTTGCAGATCACCGGCGGACAACTCGCCGAGCCACCGATCACCGATCGCGCGTTCCAGCCGAATCTTACGTTTACCGGCCGGCTAAAGTACATCAAGCAATTCGAGGACATCGTCGTCAGGGCCGGCGCCGACGGTCGCACCGTGCGGCTGCGCGATGTGGCGCGGGTCGAACTGGGCGCGCTCGCCTACACGACCAACAGCTTCCTGCTGCGGAAATCGGCCGTGGCGCTGCTGGTCACGCAGCGGCCGGGTTCGAATGCGCTCGCCACCGCCAACAACATCTCCAATACGATGACGAAGCTGAAGGCCGATTTTCCCAAGGGACTTGACTACAATATCGGCTACAACCCGACCGAATTCATCGCGCAATCCGTCAGCGAGCTGATCAAGACGATCTATGAGGCGATGTTCCTCGTCGTCATTGTGGTGCTGGTGTTTTTGCAGGGCTGGCGACCGGCGATCATTCCGATCATCGCGATCCCGGTGTCGCTGGTCGGTACCTTTGCGGTGATGGCCGCACTGGGGTTTTCGATCAACAACCTCACTTTGTTCGGGCTGGTGCTCGCGGTCGGCATCGTGGTCGATGACGCGATCGTGGTGGTCGAAAACGTCGAGCGGCATCTCGAACACGGCATGAGTCGGCGCGACGCGGCGCTGAAGACGATGGAGGAGGTCGGCTCGGCGCTGGTCTCGATCGCGCTGGTGTTGTGTGCGGTGTTCGTACCGACCGCATTCCTCGGCGGCATTTCCGGGCAGTTCTTCCAGCAATTCGCCGTCACGATTGCTGTGGCCACCGCGATCTCCTGTTTCTGCTCGCTGACGCTGTCGCCGGCGCTGGCCTCGCTGATCCTGGTGCCGCACGCGGAGAAGAAGCCGCCGGCGAGCTGGAATTTCATCGGCCGCGGCTGGGACGCCTTTACCGGGGTCTTCAACCGCACCTTCGACCGGCTGGCGCATGGTTACGCCAGCGCGGCCAACTTCGTGATCCGGCATACGGCTGTCATGCTGCTGTTGTATGTGGCGTTGATCGGCAGCGCCGGATGGCTGCTCGCGACGACGCCGCAAGGCTTCATTCCCGCGCAGGATCGCGGCTACGTCATCGTCTCCGTGCAATTGCCGGGCGCGGCGTCGCTGGCGCGCACCACAGAAGTGGTGCGGGAGATCGAGCGGATCGCGCTCGATACGCCCGGCATCATCCGCGTTGCGGCGTTCGCGGGGTTTTCGGGCGCGACCCGCACGCAAGCAGGCAATGCGGCGGCTTTATTTCCGGTGTTCGAAGATCCGGAAGAGCGCAGCAGGAAAGGTCTGACCTCGAACGCTATCGCCGGCGAATTGCGCAAGCGCCTTGCCTCGATCGAAGGCGCCTTCATTATCGTGATCCCGCCGCCCGCGGTGCCCGGCATCGGTACCGGCGGCGGTTTTGCCATGCGCGTCCAGGATCGCCAGGGCCGCGGATCGGAGATGCTTGCCGCGGCCGTGGGTGCGGCAACTTCGCGGCTCACCGGTGACGCCTGCCAGCCCTACGGCTTCCACTGGGCCTATGACACCCACGCGCTGGCGGTCGGTACCGGCGGCGCGCTGGTGCAGTCTGGCGGCGACAGCTGGTTCTTCCTGACCGCCGACTACGCCTTCGGCCATGCGCTGGAAAAAGACACCGGCGACCTCGTCAAGGAAAAGGGCGGCAAGGTGCTGGGTGCGGTCCGCATTCCCCTGAACTCCTCGGATTTCTCGTCGTTCCTGCTGCAGGCGCAGAGTTCGAAGGCCAAGATCATCGGGCTTGCGAATGCCGGCCTCGACACCACCAACTCGATCAAGCAGGCGGCCGAATTCGGCATCGTCAAGGGCGGCCAGAAGCTCGCGGGCCTGTTGCTGACCTTGGCCGAAGTCCACGGCCTCGGGCTTGAAGCCTCGCAAGGCCTGGTGCTGACCGAAGCCTATTACTGGGATCGCGACGACAAGAGCCGCGACCTCGCCAACCGCTTCTTCAAGCGCACCGGGCGGATGCCGAACATGATCCAGGCCGGCACCTACTCCGCGACGCTGCAATATCTCAAGGCGGTCAAGGCCGCCGGCACCAAGGACACCGAAGCGGTTGCCAAGAAGCTGAAGGAGCTTCCGGTCGACGATCTCTTCGCGCAAGGCAAGGTGCTCGAAAACGGCCGCATGGTGCACGACCTCTATCTGTTCGAGGTCAAGAAGCCGTCGGAATCCAAGAAGCCGTGGGATTACTACAAGCAACTCGCCGTGGTGCCGGGCGACAAGGCATTCCCGTCCGCCAAGGACAGCGGCTGCCCGCTGACGAAATAAAATGTGGTTTCGTCATTACGTCATTGCGAGCGAAGCGAAGCAATCC
>JACDAG010000540.1 GCA_013695565.1 Bradyrhizobium sp. | reverse complement strand
CACAAGGAGAGCGAGACGCCGCCGCTGGCGTTCGACGCGGCGGGATTGGCGCGCGTGCGGGATGCGTTCGTGACCGCGGCCAAGCGCGCCGCGCGGCTCGGCATCGATGCCGTCGAAGTGCACAGTGCCCACGGCTATCTGCTGCATCAGTTCCTGTCGCCGATTTCCAATCGTCGCACCGACGAGTATGGCGGGTCGCTGGCGAACCGGATGCGCTTTCCGCTCGAAGTGTTCGACGCGGTGCGCGCGACGTTCCCTCACGACAAGCCGGTCGGCGTGCGGGTGTCCTCGACCGACTGGATCGAGGGCGGCTGGGATCTGGCGCAGACGATCGAATACGCCCAGGAGCTGAAGAAGCGCGGCGTCGACTGGATCGATGCGTCCTCCGGCGGCGTCAGCCCGTTGCAGAAGATTCCGCTCGGGCCCGGCTACCAGGTGCCGTTCGCCGAGGCGATCAGGCAGGCGACCGGGCTCACTACAATTGCGGTCGGCCTGATCACCGACGCCAAACAGGCCGAGGAGATCGTGGCCTCCGGCAAGGCCGACATGGTCGCACTCGCCCGCGGCATGCTCTACGACCCGCGCTGGGGCTGGCATGCGGCGGCCGAACTCGGCGGCGAGGTGTTTGCACCGCCGCAATATTGGCGTTCGCAACCCTCGACGCAGAAGGCGCTGTTCGGCGCCACCAGTTTCGGCACGCGGTAGGCGCCTCTTCTGGCAGTCATTCCGGAATGGTGCGTCAGCACCATATCCGGAATCTCGAGATTCCGGGTTCGCTTCGCGCCCCGGAATGACGATGACGCGCCGCGAACCTCTGCCCGCGCAATTCGTCATATCCCGGCCACACGTCGGGCGTGCTATGCTCTCGCTTGCGCGCGATAGACGCGTTTTGAAAAAAGTACAGCGAGAGGACACCCCATGGAGATCGGATATTTCACGATGCCGTCCCATCCGCCGGAGTGCGGATTGAAAGAGGGTCACGACTGGGACCTGCAGACGTTGCGATGGCTCGATGAGCTCGGCTACCAGGAAGCCTGGATCGGCGAACACCACACCGCGCCCTGGGAACCGCATCCGGCGCCCGATCTGATCCTCGCGCAGGCGTTCCTGCAGACCAAGAATATCCGCCTCGGCCCCGGCGGCTTCCTGCTGCCCTATCACCACCCCGCGGAACTCGCCAACCGCGTCGCCATGCTCGATCACCTCTCCGGCGGAAGGCTGAATTTCGGCGTCGCGGCGTCGGGCCTGCCGAGCGACTGGGCGATGTTCAACGTCGACGGCATGTCCGGCCAGAACCGCGATATGACGCGCGAGGCGCTGGAGATCATCCTGAAAATGTGGACCGAGGACGCGCCCTGGACCCACAAGGGCAAATTCTGGACGGTGTCGAAGCCCGACACCATGTTCGATTTTCTCAAACCCCACATCAAGCCGCTGCAGGCGCCGCATCCGCCGATCGGCGTTGCCGGCCTCTCCAAGGGTTCGGATACGCTCAAGCTCGCGGGCGAGCGCGGCTACATTCCGATGAGCCTCAACCTCAATCCGGCCTATGTCGGCAGCCACTGGGAATCCGTGGAGATCGGCGCCGCCAGGACCGGCCGCAAGCCGAACCGGCAGGACTGGCGGCTGGTGCGCGAGGTGTTCGTGGCCGATACCGACGAGGAAGCCTGGCGGCTGTCGACCGGCGACATGATGGGCCGGATGATGAGCGAGTATTTTCTGCCTCTGCTCGGGCATTTCGGTTTCAAGGACTACCTCAAGCACGCGCCCGACGTGCCTGACTCGGATGTCACCGTCGACTATTGCGCCAAACGCAACTGGGTCGTCGGCTCGCCTGCCACCGTCACCGAGAAGATCGAGAAGATCTATCACGAGGTCGGCGGCTTCGGCACGCTGTTGGTCTTTGGCTTCGACTACAAGCACAAGCCCGAAGCGTGGCACAATTCGCTGCGGCTATTGAAGCAGGAAGTGATGCCGCGGTTGAAGCATCTCAACGCGGATTTGATTCGCGCGGCGTAGGCGTTGTCATTCCGGGGCGCGAAGCGAACCCGGAATCTCGAGATCCCCCGATGTGCAAGTGCACATCTGAGGTCTGGTCCTTCGGACCATCCCGGGATGACGGATGCGCTTTGGCGCATCCGTCAATTCACCCCCGTGCATCCGTGGCCTTCACCTGCCAGAAGCGTAGCATGCGTTGCGCGTTATCCAGCGTCAGTTTGGCGTATTGCGATTTGGCTTGCGCCAGTTCGTGCGGGCCCATGTTGCCAGAGGTGAAGCGGCTGTCGAGGATGGCGCTGACGGTTTCCCAGTGGAGATTGGCGACGCGGCAGGGGATCAGCAGGCCGTCGTCGCGCAGGCTCTGCATCAGCGGACGAATGACGTCGAGGCCGGAGCGTGACAGTTCGGCCAACGCTGCCACCGTCTCCTCGTATTTCCGTTGTTTTGCAAAACTCATCAGCGCGGCTTCGGTGAGCTGGCCGTTCTTGGCGAGCAGCGTCACGTAGCGTTTGGCGGAAGCGAAATCGCGCGCGCGCGACATTTCGCGGTTGGCGCCGTTGGCGGCGGCCGCGATCGCGCCGCGGATTTCCTCGAACAGATGCGGCGGCGCACGCGACAGCAGCCGCGAGCGCACGGCGTCGGTGGCGTCGCGCAATAATTGTTGCCGCAGATCCGCCGGCAGGTCGACGCGGATGCCGGTCTCGATCGCGAGTTCCGGATCGTGCTCGGCCTGCGCCAGCACGGCGGAAAAACCGTTGGTGGAAAATTTGGCGCCGGGATTGGCGACGATCTTGCGGCTGACGCTCGGATAATGCCGCGCCAGCAGCGCGTCGGTGACGATCTCGGCGAGCCACCAGCGGCCGGACATCGCCAGCAGATGCGCCTCGCCCTTGTTTTGCGCGAGCTCGACCAGATCCTCGGCCGACAGCCGCGCGGACTCGGTCAGCACCGGGCCTGCGACCGAAATCTCGTCATTGCCGGCGAGCCGGCGAATCACCGACGGCGGCGCCTGCTTGACGGAGGCGAGCTGGCTCGAGATTTCGGCGAGGGCGATTTTGGCGCTGACATCGGCGAGCGCGCGCAGCTCGACGGTCTTGATCAGGCGTTCGAGCACATGGCCGAACAGCTCGATCTGCTCGTCGCCGCAACCATGCGCGGTCGTCAGGAACAGGTCCGTGACGCGCTTGAAGGTTTCGAGGTGTTTTTCCGCCGAGCCGGCCTGGATGGCCGCCTCGACCTCGTCGGCGATGGACTGTTCAAGCATCGCTCATCCTGAGCGTTCGAAGCCAATTCTGGCACAGGCGAAAAGCGTATGGGCAATAGCTGAAGGTTCGGTAAAACTCAGGTCGTCGAATCCGTAGCCCGGATGAGCGCAGCGACATCCGGGACCGGTGCCGCCTGTTCCCCGGATATCGCTTCGCTCATCCGGGCTACGCTTCTTCATGGCGGTGGGGCCGTGCCCCCGCATGTTGCCGGATGTGCCTGCAAAACAACAAGAATCGGCATTTGGATGAGGCTGAAGTGCTGGACGGGCCGGCCGCGTCGTACTCAGTGAAACTACGGAGAAATGGCGCTGGCCTCCTTGTGATGGGTGGAGCGAACTACACCTCCACCCCCATCTCCACCGCTTCCGCCTTCACCGGCATCGGCCACGTCTCATACCTCGCCGGCAGATTGACCGGGCGATAATCCCGCATTTTCTCCATCCGCTTCACGACCGACTCGTGGATCACCGCACCTTCCGGGATCGGCCGCGGCTCGCCGTCCGGAATGTAGAATCCAAAATGCACCTGCCGCGCCGGCCACTCCCGGTATTTCGCGCTCTTCGGCACGAATTCGAGCAGCCACCACGCCCCGCGCAGCGACTCATGCGCCGGCGCCTCGGCGTTCGGGGCGACGTAGCTGAACGGGCTGTTCTTGCGCGGAACACCCCAGGCGAGCTGGTTGATATTGGCCTGGTTGAATCGCAGCTCGCATTTCGCCGCCTCGTCGATCATCCACAGCAGCGGATATTTCGATAGCCCGGATTCCTTTTCCGGATAGCCGCCGCCGATATCGGAATGCACGCCGGCGAACCATACCTGCAGGATGTCCTGCGGCGTGTTGTTGATGTCGTTGAAGCGGACCGGCTTGAAGGTCTGCGGCGCGTCCCACTTCTTCAGCCGGAACATGCAGCGCCGCTCGTCGATCGAGATCGCCTGCCGGAACGTCTGCACGCTCGGGTTCTGCAGCGTCCAGGCCAGTTCTTCGAGACTCGGAAGATAGAGCCGATCGGCCCGCGGCACGATCACGGAGGCGACCGTATCCCAGACTCCGACGAAGCGGATGACGGGCCAGCGCGCCGAGGTGATGCGCGCGAATTGCGCGGCGTTGTCGTAAGGC
>JACDAG010000535.1 GCA_013695565.1 Bradyrhizobium sp. | reverse complement strand
TGCCCTAATTGGCGAGCGCGCTGGTCAGGGCCTTTATATTGTGCCTGACCATATCAATGTAAGTGGGGGCATCGCCCTTTTCGCCCGTCAAACTGTCCGAGTAAAGCGTCCCGCCGACCTTGGCGCCGGTCTCGGCCGATATCCGGCGGATCAGGCGCGGATCGCTGACATTTTCCAGAAAAACCGCCGGAATCTTCGCCCTTTTGATCTGGGTGATAATGGCAGCGATATCCCGGGCGCTAGGTTCGGCTTCGGTGGAAACGCCCACCGGCGCGATGAATTCGAGGCCATAGGCCGTCGCGAAATAGCCGAAGGCGTCATGATTGGTAATCAGCTTGCGGCGGCCTTCGGGAATTCCGGCGATGGCCTCGCGTACCTCGCGGTCAAGCGCGTCGAGTTTGACGAGGTAAGCCTCGGCATTGCCCCGAAAGGCCTGAGCCGAGGCGGGATCGGCGGTCACCAGCGCATCACGGATATTGCCGACATAGACTTTGGCGTTGGCGAGGGATTGCCAGGCGTGCGGATCGGCAGCGGAGCCGAGCTTGAGCGGCGCAATGCCCGAGGTCGCCGTCACGATGGCAGCCTTGCTGTTCGCGGACTTGACCAGCCGCGGCAGCCAGCCCTCGAAGCCAAGGCCGTTGATGAAAATCAATCTGGCATCGGCAAGCTTCTTCGCATCTGACGGCGTCGGCGAGTAGACATGCGCGTCGCTATCCGGACCAACCAGCGTCGTGACGCTGACGCTGGTGCCACCGACATTGCGGACGAAATCGCCGAGGATGGAGAAGCTGGCGACGGCCTTGAGGCGCTCCTGCGCGCCGACTGGCGCGGCCGTCGCGATCAGCACCAGACAAATGAACCCGAACCAACGCCGCATCGCCGTTACGCCTCGAGATGCCGGCCGGGGAACATCTGCCGCACCAGGCCGCTGACATTGCCGAACAGCACGGACACCACATAGATCACCGCCGCCACCAGAATGATCGCCGGCCCTGAGGGAATCTTGGTCTGGAACGACAGCACCAGCCCGGCATAGCCCGACACCATGGCACTTCCGACCGCGATGCAAATCATGCCGGTGATATCGCGCGACCAGAACCGCGCGATGCCCGCAGGCAGGATCATCAGTCCGACGCCGAGCAGCGTGCCGAGCGCGTGAAAGCCGTTGACGAGGTTGATCACGACCAGCGCCAGGAACGCCAGATGCGCCGGTGCGCCGGCGCGGCTGACGGTACGCAGGAACACCGGGTCGACGCATTCGATCACCAGCGGGCGATAGATCACCGCCAGCACCAACAGCGTGATGGTGGCGTTGAACGCGATCACCAGCAGCGTCTGGTCGTCCATCGCCAGGATGTTGCCGAACAGCACGTGCAGCAGGTCGATATTGGTGCCCTTGATCGAGACAATGGTGACGCCGAGCGCCAGCGACACCAGATAGAACGTCGCCAGCGAGGCGTCTTCCTTCAGTTCGGTGGTGCGCGCGACCACGCCGGCCAGGATCGCGACCGTAAACCCCGCGATCAGGCCGCCGGTGGTCATTGCGAACAGATTGAGCCCCGAGACCAGGAAGCCGATCGCCGCCCCCGGCAGGATTGCGTGCGCCATCGCGTCGCCGACGAGACTCATCCGCCGCAGCATCAGGAACACGCCAATCGGCGCTGCACCCAGCGACAACGCGATCACCGCCGCGAGCGCGCGGCGCATGAACTCGAATTCGATGAAGGGCGCGATCAGCGCATCATGGAGCATTGGAGCTAGGCCGCCCGCGACGGCAGATTATCGACGGCGCAGGCCGCGGCGCTATCGTCGAACGCCTCGCACATCCTCCGCGCCTCGGCGAGGTTTTCAACCGTCAGGACCGAAGCGGTGGCGCCCCAGGCCACCTCGCCGCGCGCCAGCAGCAAGGTCTCGGGGAAATGGTTGCGCACCAGATCCATGTCATGCAGCGCCGCCAGCACGGTCCGCCCTTCGCCGTGCCAGTGCTGCACCAGCGCCAGCAGGTCGGCGGAGGTCTTGGCGTCGATGGCGTTGAAGGGCTCATCGAGCACGATCAGCCGCGCATCCTGCAGCAGCACGCGGGCGAACAGCATGCGCTGCATCTGGCCGCCGGACAGGGTGCCGATGGTGCGGTTTTCAAAACCGTTGAGCCCAACGGCAGCGAGCGCCTGCGCGATCCTGTCCCGCGCCGCGCGGTCCATGCCGCCGAAAAATCCGGTGGCGCGCCAAAGTCCCGTGCCGACGAAATCGAACACCGAGATCGGGAACGTGCGGTCGATGTCGACGGTCTGCGGCAGATAGGCGATATCCCTGCTATCGAGGCCGCCGAGCGCAATCGAGCCCGCCAGCGGTTTAAGGATGCCGGCGAGCCCGCGGAACAGCGTCGACTTGCCGGCGCCGTTGGGGCCGATCACCGCCAGCAGCGCGCCGCAAGCGACCTCGCCATTGAGGTGATGCACCGCCGGATGCCGGTCATAGCCCAGCGTGACGTCGCGAAACTGAACTTGAGCTTTGAGTGGCGCCGACATGCTCATCTCATCGCCACCAGCACGACCACCCAGAGGCAGGCGCTGATGG
>JACDAG010000302.1 GCA_013695565.1 Bradyrhizobium sp. | reverse complement strand
ACCAGGCCCGGATCGTGGCGGACCGGATTTGCAAGGCGGTCGCGGCCAGCACGCAGAAGGCGCATGAAGTCCACTTCAAGGTCACGGCCAGCATCGGCTTTGCGGCCGCGACCGTGAGCATGCCGGGTTTTGAAGCCTTGCTGAACGCAGCCGATCAGGCGCTGTATCAGGCCAAGGATCAGGGGCGCAATCGCATCGTTGCATGGTCGCCGCCACCGGCGGCGAAACTTGCGGCTGAATAGTCAGCGTTCGCCCAACAGTTCCTTGATGCGGCGCTGAAGCTGTCGCTTCTTGATTTCGCTCTTGCGCAGCCGTTCCTCCAGATCGGAAACCGGCGGCGCCGGGGTTTCGCCGCTGAAGGCGAGGCCGACGAAATTATCGCGCCACCACACCACTTTGGCGAGGAAGGAGCGGCCTTTTCGCGCGATGCGCAGCGACATCTGCTCGCGAGGCAGGTCGACGCTGCCGCTGAATTCGACGCTGGCGCCCTTGTCGGAGATGTTGCGCACGATGCACTCACGGCTCGCGCCGTTCTCGCCGATTTCCGCGACGCCGCCGTAAATCACCTTGTCACGCGCGTTCTCGCGTCGGTCCTGCATCGAAATCTCCTGATCAAGAAAGGAGACTTTTACGCTGGTTTGCCGCGCGCGAAAGGTCACGGCGGACAAAATGCGGCGTTAACGTAAATTAACATCGGCCGCGATGATGCGGATTCCGGGATTTTCGGTGGTCCAAACATGGTTACGCCCGCTCTGGCGCAGACGCCTTCCTGTCGCTATCAAGCGCGGTCTGGAGGAAATCAAACGGCCATGCGAAACGGTCACGTTCTCCACACTGGGTTGGGCATGATGGCGATGCTGGCTTGCTTTGGGCAAGCTTCATTTGTGCAGGCCCTGGCCGGCGACACAACATCTGGGATGTTCGAAGTCGCGCGGCCGAGCGTCGAGGAACTTGCGATACCCCTGGAGAAGCCCGCGCAGGCCGCACGCGAGAGCGAGACGCGCGAGGCGCTCTGCCTGATGGTTGAATCGGCGGCGAGGGCGGCTAATCTTCCGCTGGAATTCTTTGCGCGCGTGATCTGGCAGGAGAGCCGTTTCCAGTCCGATGCGATAGGGCCGGTCACGCGCAGGGGCCAGCGCGCGCAGGGCATTGCGCAGTTCATGCCGGGAACCGCGAGCGAGCGGCGGCTGCTCGATCCCTTCGATCCCGTGCAGGCGCTGCCGAAATCTGCCGAGTTCCTCAGCGAATTGCGCGAGCAGTTCGGCAATCTTGGTCTCGCGGCGGCGGCCTATAATGCCGGACCGCGGCGGGTGCAGGAATGGCTTGCCGGCACCGGATACATGCCACAGGAGACCCGCAACTACGTCGTCGCCATCACCGGCTCGACGGTCGAGGAATGGGCGACGGCGGGACGGAACGGCAAGATGCCGGAAGCAGCACCGGCCTCCAGTTGCCGCCAGCTGATGGCCCTGCTCAAGCGCGCGCCCAATCCTTTCGTCACGGGGCTCGAACAGCGCATCACGCTTTCGGCCGCGAAAGTGTGGGGCGTGCAACTCGCCGCCGGCTTCAACCGCGACAAGGCGCTGGCGATGTATGCACGCGCGATGAAGCGGCTGAATGCCGTGATCGGCGACCAGGACCCGAGCCTGCTCAGTTCCGTGATGCGCAGCCGCGGCACCCGCGCCTTCTACCAGGTGCGGATCGGCGCGGACACACGACCTGCGGCAGAAGACCTCTGCGGCCGCATCCGCCGCGCCGGCGGGGCTTGCTTCGTGCTGCGGAACAGGGGCGTGCCGGGGTGACCGACCGCCATGGCGCGTAGTAAGGAAGGGTGATGACAAGGGGTCATTTCGGCATGTTCCCAATAGCGCACCGCGACAGCGCGGCCGCGGCGCTTGCTGCGGCTTTTGGCTCCGCCCCAATCGGCGCGGTCACGGCGATGGCCGGCGGGGCAACGACAGCATCGGTCTATCGTGTCGAGGTCGGCGAGCGGCGGTACCTGTTGCGGATCGAAGGAGAGCCAAGCCCGCTGCGCAATCCGCATCAATATGTCTCGATGCGCATCGCGACGGAGGCGGGGATTGCTCCTGCGATCCGCTACCTCGACGAGGCCGCCCGTATCGTGGTGATCGACTTCATCGAGCAACAACCGCTGAAAAGCTTTCCGGGCGGGCCGCGCGCGCTGGCGCAGGCGCTGGGAGAGCTGTTTTCGCGGGTGCAGGCCACCCCTGTCTTTCCCTATTACGTGAACTATGGCGACATCGTCACCCGCCTGTTTGCTCATGTGCAGCGGACCGGCCTGTTTGCCGCCGGCCTGCTCGAGGCGCATGCGGAACACCTCGAACTGATCCGCAAAACCTACGACGCAGGCGCGTCCAAACTGGTCTCCAGCCACAACGATCCCACCCCGAACAACATCCTGTTCGATGGCGAACGGCTCTGGCTGATCGACTGGGAATCGGCCTGTTGCAATGATTCCCTCGTCGATGCGGCGATCGTGCTCGATCAATTCGCGCGTTCGGAGGCGTTGGAGGAAGTGCTGCTCAAGGCATGGTTCGGTCGCGCGCCTGACGAGGCGCTTCGTGCCCGGCTCGCGCCGGCCCGCGCGCTCACCCATCTTTTCTATGCGGGCGTCATGTTCAGCGCGTCTGCTGCGGCGTCATGGGCGAAGGATGACACCGATCTTTCCGCCCCAACTCCCGAGCAGTTCCGACTCGCGATCGACGAAGGGCGGCTCAAGCGTCATGCAGTCGGGACCCGGCACATCCTTGGCAAGATGTATCTGGCGTCATTCCTGTCCGGCGTTGCTGCGCCGAAGATCGAAGCCGTGGTCTAGCTGCGGTCGGCATTCGCCAGCTGAATGGCGACTATACAATCGATCGATTGGACGAATAGACCGCGCCCGAGGCATCACCGTTGCACACACAACGGAGAATATAAAATGGGAACCATCGAAAACAAAGACACCATCCGGCGCATCTGGGCTCAGGGGCGACGGTGGTGCAGGCCGCGATCGCGGTCGCCGTGAGCGCCATCCGGCTGTTTCCGATGGTGGTGTCGGTATTGCCCTTGATGCGCATGCCCGACACCAAACGCCGTCATCTCGTGCTGGCGGCGCATTTCATCGCCGTGACGCTATGGGTCGAGTGCTACCGGTTGTTGCCGCAGGTGCCGCGCGAGCGGCGCATCGCCTTCACGCATGGGCTCGGCTGCGGGCTGCTTGCGGTTTGCCTGGTCGCGACCACGATTGGTTATGGACTTGCCGCCAATCTGCCGGTGCTGTTTGCTGCTGCGATCCTGATGCTGACGCCGCTGGCCTTCTTGCTCTCCACCGCGCGCAACTGCCGAACGATCTCGGACGTGCTGGCGCTGGTGCTCGGGCTCGCGCTGTATCCGCTGGCTGCGAAACTTCATACCGGCGTCGACATCCTGATCAGCGGCATCACGGCCGGCACCATCGCCTACGGCGCGCATTGGTGGCGGGCGCGCGCATGAGCGATTGGTTCGCAAATTTTTTGGGGGATCCGCAGGCGCTGCTGGTGCTCGTCATCGCCGGTTTCCTGCCCAACGAGGTCTGGCGCATGCTCGGGCTCTGGCTCGGCGGTGGCGTCGACGAGGGCTCGGAAATACTGATCTGGGTGAGGGCGGTGGCGACCGCGATCCTCGCCGGCGTCATCGCGCAAATCCTGGTGCAGCCGCCGGGCGCGCTGGCTGATGTGCCGGAATGGCTGCGTTATGGCGCGGTGGCCGCGGGCTTTGCGGTGTTCATGCTGACACGGCGTTCGATCTTTGCCGGCGTGGTCTGCGGCGAGGTTGCGTTGGTGGCGGGAAAATGGTGGTTCGTTTGATTGCAGCCGCCGCATAATCCGGTACCATCCAGCAAACGCAGAAAAGGCAGGGGAGCGGCATGATTTGGCGCGCATTGGCAGCAGCTTTTGTCTGCGGTCTCGTCCTGACTGCGCCGCAAGGCCGTGCGGCGGAATATCCGACCCGTCCGATCAGGTTGATCGTGCCCTACGCCGCGGGTGGCCCGTCCGACGTTCAGGCGCGCATGCTTGGCGAGTATCTCGGTCGCGACCTGAAGCAAAGCTTTGTGATCGATAACAGGGCCGGTGCGCAAGGCGCCATCGGTGCCGAAGCGGCGGCGCGATCCGATCCTGACGGCTATACGCTGTTTTTCTCGGCGGCATCGGTGTTCGTGCTCAACCCGCTGCTTTACAAAAAACTGGCTTACGACCCCGCGAAGGATTTCCGCGTGCTGGCAGTCGTCACGGACCAGCCGTCGATCCTCGAGATCAACCCGTCGGTGCCCGCTAAAACGGTGGCGGAGTTGGTCGCCTACGCCAAACAGAACCCCGGCAAACTGAATTTCGGATCGGCCGGCACCGGCGGCAGTGCGCATCTCGCCGGTGAAATGTTCAGGCAGATGGCCGGCATCGATATGGTGCATATCCCCTACAAGGGCATGGCTCCGGCGCTGCAGGATCTGCTCTCCGGCAATATCCAGGTGCTGTTCGATTCGCTTGGTACAGCGTTGCCGCCGATCAATGCCGGATTGTTGCGGCCTCTCGCGGTCGGTTCGGCAAAGCGCATCGACCAACTGCCTGACTTGCCGACGATTGCCGAGAGCGGCTATCCCGATTACGTGACCAGTACCTGGTACGGCATTGCCGCGCCGTCGAATGTGCCGGAAGATATCATGCAAAAACTCAAGGCCAGCCTCGACCGCGCCTTGAGCGATGAGATGTTTCGCGCTTCCCTCGACAAAGTGGGGTTCACGCCGTTGCGCCCGAAGAGCCAATCCGAGATCGACAAATTCGTCGCTGCCGACGGCGCCCGTTGGGCGCGCGTGATCAAAACTCTCAACATCTCACTGGACTAGAAACGGCAAGGGAAACGGAATGAATTGGCGTGCAGTGACAGCTTTCGCATTTGGCCTGGTTGCGATAGCGCCGCAGGGCCAGGCGGCTGAATATCCAACCCGCACGATCAAGCTGATCGTGCCTTATGCGGCGGGCGGTCCGACCGACGTGCTCGGCCGGCTGGTCGGCGACTATCTCGGCCGTGACCTGAAGCAAACGGTTGTGGTCGAGAACAAGGCCGGCGCGCAGGGTGCCATCGGCGCCGAGGCCGCGGCGCGGTCGGAACCCGACGGCTACACGCTGTTCTTCACGGCGGCTTCCTTGTTTGTGCTCAACCCGCAACTCTACAAGAAGCTGCCCTATGACCCCGTGAAGGATTTCCGGGTGTTGGCGGTCATTACCGATCTGCCGATGCTCATGGAGGTCCATCTCTCCGTGCCCGTCAAGACGGTCGCGGAGTTCGTGGCTTATGCCAAGCAAAATCCGGGAAAACTCAATTTCGGATCGGCAGGCACCGGCGGCACCACGCATCTCGCCGGTGAAATGTTCAAGCAGATGGCCGGCGTCGACATGATGCACATCGCCTATAAAGGCGCAGGTCCCGCACTGACCGACTTGCTGTCCGGCAACATCCAGTTGATGTTCGATACGCTCGGCACGGCGCTGCCGCCGGTAAAGGCCGGGTTGCTGCGGCCGCTAGCCGTCAGTTCGGCGCAACGTATCGCCGAATTGCCTGATGTACCCACCATGGCCGAGAGTGGCTATCCCGATTATGCCGTCAGCGTCTGGTACGGCGTAGCCACGCCATCGAAGGTGCCCGAGGATGTCGTGCAGAAAATCAAGGCCAGTCTCGACAAGGCGCTGAACGATGACGTATTCCGGGCCTCGCTAGACAAGTCCGGGTTTGCGCCGCTGCGCCCGAAGAGTCTCGCCGAGATCGACAAATTCATCGCGACCGATCGCGCGCTGTGGGGCGGCGTGATCAAGAGCCTCAACATCTCACTGGATTAGCGTTTTCGAGCGAAGTGGACACCGGTTAGCGTCAAGAAAACGCGTCAAACATAAGTGCATTAAACATGGTTCGGGAAAGCGAAGTCCGCGAAGGCGAAATTACGGTCGACATGCCGCCGGCCAAAGACGCCGGTCTCGTATTCATCGGCCGCATCCGCACGCCCTGGAAGTCGCGGCTGGAAACCCCGCGACAGGGCCGTCACGACGGCCCGGTCTGCCGGCTGGAGATTTTCGAGCCCTGGGTGCCCGCGATCAAGGGCGTTGATTTCTACTCCAATCTCGAAGTCCTCTATTGGCTGCATCTGTCGCGCCGCGACTTCGTGCTGCAAAGCCCGAAGAACAACGGGAATACGCGCGGTACGTTTTCGCTGCGCTCGCCGGTGCGGCCCAATCCGATCGGCACCTCGATCGTCAAACTGGTCGGCGTCGAGGGCAACGTCGTGCTGGTGCGCGGTCTCGATTGCCTCGACGAGACGCCGCTGATCGACCTGAAGCCCGACCGCTGCGAGTTCACGCCGCTAGCGCCGCCGCAGGCAGGGGATTTTGAGACGGAGTGATTTGCTTCGGCAAGGGATAGGGGTGGACGATGTCATACGCCGCCGATCGCCGCAATTTTTTGAAGTTTCTCGCCGCCAGTCCGTTGTTCGCAACCAGTGCGTTGGCGGAAGGGCTACGATGGCCCGATCCGATGGATTGGGCGCCGCACGACCCAGGCAAGCTGATTTCCGATCCCACGCAAGCCCTGAGTGTCTTTGAGTTCGAGCCGGTCATGAAGGTGAATGTGCCGCCCGCGCATTTCGGCTACATGGCGACCGGCGTCGATGACGAACTGACCTTGCGCGCCAACCGGGAAGGTTTCCAGAAATTCGAGCTGCGGCCGCGGCGACTCGTCGATGTCAGCCAGATCGACATGAGCGTCGAAATATTCGGAACGCGGTTCGACAGCCCGATCGTCATTGCGCCGACGGGCAGCAACCGCGCCTTCCACCCGGACGCCGAGATCGCCGTCGCCAAGGCGGCCAGATTGGGTAACCATTTGCAAATCCTTTCGACGGTTGCCACGACCTCGATCGAGGACGCCATGACCGCGCGCGGGGCGCCGGTCTGGTTCCAGCTCTACACGACACAATACCCGGAAGTCGGCGAAGCGTTGGTGAAACGGGCGGAAGCCGCCGGTGCTCCTGCAATCGCGGTGACGCTCGATGTGAGATCGCAAGCAAAATGGGAGACCTACGCCCGGCTGCGCCGTACCGATACGCGCCAATGCGGAAGCTGCCACGGCGGCAGCGACTATCTGTCCCGCAAGCCGAATTTTTCCAGCATTTCGCTTGGCGCCGCCGGCGGCACGGCCGTCACCAACCTGACCTGGGACTCGATCAAGCGCTTGCGCGACAAGGTGAAGGTCAAGCTCGTCCTCAAGGGTATTCTGACGCCTGAGGACGCGAAGCAGGCGGCGGAAGCCGGCATCGACGGGATCGTCGTCTCCAACCATGGCGGACGGACGGAAGACGGCGTCAGCGCTACCATCACCATGCTGCCGGAAATCGTCGAGGCTGTCGGCGGCCGTATGCCTGTTTTGGTCGACAGCGGTTTCCGTCGCGGCAGCGACATCGTCAAGGCGCTGGCGATCGGCGCGCGCGCGGTTTGCATCGGCCGGCCCTATCTGTGGGGGCTGGGCGCTTTCGGCCAGCCCGGCGTCGAGCGCGTGCTCGGCATTCTGCGCAACGAGACCCGCACCGCCATGCAGCAACTCGGTGCGCCCTCTCTCAAGGATCTGACACCGGCGATGGTCCGGCGCATTTGACCTTGTCTCTGACCTCGCTGCTCGGTATCAAGCCCGACCGTTGCGCATTCACGCCGTTGGCGCCGCTGCAGGCGGCGATTTCGAGACGGAGTGATGCTCCATGAAGCGGACGGGCCTGAGGCTTTTCACCGCGGTGATGCTATTCGGCCTCGCCGCAAGTGCGCCGGTGCGGGCGGAGTCGCCTGCGATCGTGCAGCATTATCCCGGCGCGGCCTTTGAGTCGACGACGCCGGAGGCTGCGGGTTGGTCGGCCGAGAAGCTGGCGGAGGCAAAATCCTGGTCGCAGCGGATCGCGCCGTCCGCGGCCGTCATGATCGTTCAGCACGGCCTGGTGGTTGCCCAATGGGGCGACGTTGCGATCAAGTCCAATCTGCATTCGATCCGCAAGAGCCTGCTGAGCGCGCTG